>CAMYWI010000227.1 GCA_947302675.1 uncultured Selenomonadales bacterium
CTTGCGTACATGCGCGGGCGTTTGCTGTTTATCTTCAACTTCTCGCCGACGAAATCTTTCACGGACTACGGCTTTTTGGTTCCGAAGGGCGACTACGACGTCATGCTCAACACCGACGACAAAGCGTTTGGCGGTTTCGGCTTGACCGACGACACAATTCCGCACTACACGAACTATGATCCCGTTTACGACAGAGAGGATAAGGACTGGCTCAAGCTTTACATTCCTGCGCGTAGTGGCGTCGTTTTGTGGAAGAATTGATTTAAAGGGGAGCGGGGGGCGGCGCGGACTGCTCCCCAATCCTTGATAGAAGGCAGATTGATGAAGGACAGCAACTACTACAACGAGTTGGCGCAACGCGCGACGACCGACGAGGCGGCTTTCGAGGAGCTTTACGAATATTTTTTTCCGCGAGTTTATAACTTTATCTATGCGCGGGTGAAGAACACCGCCGACGCCGACGACGTGACGAGCATAACTTTCATGAAGATGAACGAGAACTTGGAGCGATACAATCCGAGCGTGGCGGCATTCACGACGTGGCTTTACCGCATTGCTTTGAATTCGATAATCGACTACACGCGCCGCCGCGATAAATCCAACGAGACGGAGTGGGAAGAATTCTTCGACCCCGCCGCGCCCGAATATCAGGAACCAGAAGCGCAAGCTTTAACTAAGGAAAGTAATCGCGAACTTTTGGCGGCACTCGATAAACTCAACGAGCGCGAGCGGCGAATCATTGAACTGAAATTTTTCTCGGATCTCGACACACGCGCAATCGCCGAAATTTTATTGATGAGCGAGAGCAACGTCCGAACCACTCTCCACCGCACACTTGCCAAGCTAAAAAAATTTTTGGGCGAAGTGTAACGAATTTGATTCTGCGACGTATAAGGAGCAAGAAAAATTTCGGGAGTGATTAAAATGACAACGGAAGAACGTTTAGACGGAATAGATTTCTCGCAGTTCAGCAAAATAAAGGACAGTCTCTTACTCAGATTGAAACTTCGCCGCCGTGTAATTAATGAGGAGATGTCGCTTGAAGAACTCGACGAAGTGGCGGCGGCGGGCAATCCCAACCTAAAAAATTTTGATAAGAAAAAAAATTCTTAAGAAAATCCTGCCGGAGAAATTCGGCGGGATTTTTTTTACGGCTATCATTTTGTGAGCGCGAGGAATTTTTCTTCAAGCGACTTGCCCGCGCAGAGGTTTTGAATCGTGTCGAGCGCGACCAATTTCCCGCGATTGAGGATTGCCGCGCGGTCACATAAAAATTCCGCCTCTTCAATGTAATGCGTCGTCAGCACGATTGTTATTCCCTGCGCCTTTAAATTTTGTATAAGCTCCCAGATTTTGCGGCGGACTTGCGGGTCAAGCGCGACCGTCGGTTCGTCGAGGAATAAAATTTTCGGGCGGTGAATCAGTGCGCGAATTATCAGCAAGCGGCGTTTCATGCCGCCCGATAACTCTCGCACGAACGACTTGCGAACGCGCTCAAGCTCCACGAACTTTAAAAGTTCGTCAATCCTCTCAAGCCGCGCAGATTTTTGCAGGTGATGAAGTCGCGCGTGGAGTTCCAAATTTTCCTCGACTGTCAAATCTTGGTCGAAGTTCAAATGTTGCGGCACCACTCCGAGCAAACTCTTTATGGAAATTTCGTTGCCGCGAATTTTTTTTTGCTCGAAAAGAATTTCGCCCGCCGTCGGCTTGAGTTGAAGCGTCAGCATTTTAATCGTGGTAGTTTTGCCCGCGCCGTTCTTGCCCAAAAGTCCAAAGACTTCACCGCGAAAAATTTTAAAGCTCAAGTCGTCGACCGCTCGCACTTCCCCAAAAAATTTTTTGACGTTGAAAAGTTCAATCATAATTTATTCTCTCCAAAAATTTTCGTTGCAAGATAAATCTTCTCAGTGTAAAATATAAACAGCACTTATCGATAACTTTCCCCACAATCAAAGGAAGTGATTAAAATGGAGCTGAGACAGCTAGAATATTTTCAAATGGCAAGCCGGCTGAGAAATATCACACGCGCCGCGCAACGGCTGAGAGTTTCGCAACCGAACATAACCGTCGCGATAAAAAAGCTTGAGGCGGAATTGGGCGTGCAACTTTTCGACCGCAGTCAAAAGCAACTGACCTTGACGCCGGAAGGCGTGGTTTTCCTGCGTCGAATCGAAGTCGCCTTGCGGAATATCGAAGACGCAATCCTCGAAGTCAACGACTACAAGCAACTGCAAAAGGGCACAATCAAAATCGGAATTCCGCCAATGATGGGCGCGTATCTCTTTCCAAAAGTTTTTTCCGGCTTTAGACAAATTCATCCGCATCTCGACGTTTTACTTTATGAAGAAGGCTCGCTGTCAATCCGTGAGAAATTGGAGAGTGACGCACTCGACTTCGGGATTATAATCGTCCCCGAATCCACGCCCAATCTTAACGTCTTAAGAATGAGCCGCAATCAGCTAATGGTTTGCGTCGCGCAGAAGAGTCCGCTCGCCAGAAGATCAAAAATCACGGCGAGAGATATTGCCAATTCCGATTTAATCATGATGAAGGAAGGCGCGTATCTGCGCGAAGTCGTTCAGAATAAACTCTCCGCGCTGAAAATTTCGCCGCGCACCGTCCTTGAAAGTAGCCAAATCGTCACGATAAAAGGACTCGTCGCTCACAAAGTCGGGATAGCTTTTCTGCTTGACTTTATCTGTGAAAATTCTTCGGACATCAAGGCAATTCCTTTTTACGAACCAATTTTTGTCGACATAGGGCTGGCGTGGAAGAGAGAACGCTACGTCTCAAAAGCCGCGCAGGCGTTCATTGACTTTTGCAAAATTCCGCTTTAGAAAAGACAGGATAACGACAGACTATTGACATTTTGTTGAATTAGGATTATGATAACGCCCATGATTCGGCAAGACGCCGAGCAAATTTGAATTTCCTATTGAGAGGCAGATTTTTATGATAAAGCCACAAGTAATTGATGAATTAGTTTGTGCCCCCCCCCCCCGATTGATGTTTTTTACTTATGCTAATGCTAAATATCATGTTTTCGCTACATTGTATCCTCTTTTCGCCCTTATATCAAATCCAGATGCCGTCGTTGAAATCATCATATCTGACTACGAACTTTTCGAGAAAAATTATGCAAACATTATCAAATTTTATGATGAAATCTATCCCAGCAAAGTTCGTTTCACGCCCGGTACGTCCGTCGAAGTGAAGAAT
>CAMYWI010000228.1 GCA_947302675.1 uncultured Selenomonadales bacterium
CGCCGGATTTCATTGTATGCCCTTCGCGAAAACTTGCCGCGCTAGTAACTGCAGAGATAGTTTGAGTTGCAGGCTTGTCGTCGAAAATATCGCTCATAATTTGGTTAATGTCAGAGTCTTTTTCCAAATTCAAATTACTGCCGGAGAAATTCCCTGCCATAGAGTTTTCTAGGATGTCCTGCCCTAAATTTACATCGTCGGTGCGGGTTCCCAAGTAAAAGTCGACTTGCGTTCCTTCGCTTTTGACCAAGAGAATTATCGAGCCGCCGCAATTATGCAGTGCGCTGTAAACGTTGAGGAGTTTTTCTTGATTATTTTCCTCTTTGTCGAAGATAATGCGGTCGATGTGAAAAATTCTTGCTCTATCGCCGGGACTAATTTCGGCAAGTTCTGAATCGACTTTGCTAAGCGGGACGATCTGATAATTGCCCAGCTCCGAAAGATATTTTTTATTCAAGATATCGTCAGCCAAAACGTAAGCTTGCGCCATGTCGATAATCTTTTCTTCTTGTGGCGTCAATTTATCTTCTTGTGGTGTCAATGCTTGTTCGTCAGCCATACTATCGCTCCTCCCGCTGCTGCTATCCCCAAGGTAGCCGGTGGTCCTATCGTAACGCAACCCAAGCCGATAGCTGCCATTGTCCCGACTACCTTCAATGGTAAAGGGACGCCATCACCTTCCGACTTTTGTTGACGCGGAGGCTTTGGAATCCCAGAATTTTCATTGCGCGGCGTTGTTGTTGAAGTCGTTGGTTTTTGCGGCGGTGGTGTCGATGCTTGCGCCTTAACTGGATAGAGTTTGCGACCGATTTTTTTCAAAAGGTCAATACGTTCGCGGCAAAAGTTATCTTCCAGCGTCACGTTGACATACAGCCAATAGTCATTATCCCATTGACTTTCGGGCTTAAATTCTCCGCCGTCAAAAGGCACGTACAAATTTATTCCGCGTCCTTCAACGTAGCGAAGTGCCTCCTCGAATTCGCCGGTAGAAAAATTGCGGTCTTTGAGATTTATTGCAGTCAACGCGCTTTTAATGTGTGAGAGATTTTTCTCCGCCACTGCCGCGACTAAATTTTTATCCACACCTTTTCCCCCTTACACTTTTAAAATCTCGTCGAGTTGACGACGGAAATTTTCGAGCCATTGTTTTTTGGCGGCGTCCGCTTTAATTTTCGCTTCGAGTTGCGCTTTATTACGTCCTGCCGATTCGAGCATTTTAACTTTCTCTTGCATGGCGACATCGAGTTTTTTGAGCTCCTCAACGAAATAATTTTTGAACGCTTCGGATTGAGTCTTCGCTTTTTCTTTAATCGTCTCAATGTTGTCGGTCATGTTTTGACGCAACGGCTGGAAATAATTTTCCATTGCGCTTTTGAAGTTGACAATTTGATAGTCGGTGCCAACTCTGCGGGTTTCGTAGACGGGTTCTTTGTGACTGGAAAACCACGTCCACGGCTTGTACCAAGTGCTGTCGCTTACCGTCTTTTCACCGACCTGTACTTTTACATCTGTATATTCGGTTCTGGTCTCGGTGAAACGGCGAACAACATTGTCAACATTGGGAAGATTGACCGTCAAGATATTGGCGGAGATGTCGAAGAATTCATTTGACGAGCGGCGCGAAGTGCTCTTAACGAAATCTTTTATCTGTGCTTGATATTCTTCTAAAATTTTTTGAGCACTATTTACAAGCGAATCGTCAATGATTTTTTCTAAGTCACTCTGAATATCGGCTTGCAAATTCGTTATTAACCGCTTCATGTTATCTAAAATTCGGTGGGCGTCTTCTGGCGTGATGTTCTTTTGTGCTCCATCACCGTCATAAAAACCGCCGAAACTGGAGTCAAGTTTGAAACGGACGTCGCGAATCTTTTGGATTAAGTCTTTGCTGATGTCGAGAGATTTAATCCTTGCGGTGAAAGATTGCGCCTTTTTACCTTGTTCCAACTGGCGCGAAAGTTCTTGCAGTTGCTGATTCATTTTTTGTCTTACAGCATCGTCAGCGAGCCATTCTTGTTCAAGTTGCGCGATTAAATTTTTCTCCTCGATTTTACGACTGAAAGTTTCGACTGCCTCTTTGATTTTGTTGGTCAAGGTGTACTTGTTCATATATTCGACGATAGCCGCTTCAAGCGCGGGTACGCCCGTATGAATCAATGTTACTGCTTGTTCGTCACTTTTGGATTGCGCAATTTGCAAATCCGTTTCAATTTTGTGTCGGACGGACGGCGAAAGCGGCGCGAGCTTTTCCAAATGCATTGGCTCAACTTCAAAAGTAAAATCGCTTCCGTTTAAAGTTTTCCTTTGCGCTCTCGTCAATTCTTGATTAGCCTGATTCATTCGGATAACCTTTGCAGTTTCGGCGGAAATGGGATAAACATTTGCGTTATCAATGCCCAAGTCGGCAAGATAGCTTAAAGCATCTCTCACGACAGATTTAGGAGTTTCGCCTTTGTCGGGGTCGAGGCAATCGACTTTATTAAGTGCGAAAATAAATCTATCGCGAGCCTGCTTTCCATGCTGAGCCTTTACAGATTTAGCGACCGACTCTAAAAGGTATTTGTCGTCATTGATAAAAAGTTGCGTGGCGTTCATGACGTAGATAACCATTGGCATGGAGTCGGATTTAATTACGCTGAAAGTGCGACGTTCGTGTTCAGTTTCACGAGAATTATTTGGACCCGGTGTATCAATAAGGATAAGTTGCATATTATCATCGTTGCTAAAAGGAATATCACCTTCAACGTAGATGTCTGTAATGTCTTCTACCTTGTCGTTATAATTTTCCATTAACTCAGCGGTAAGATTATCGGTTTTTGCGACGAGGATACCCTTTTTATTATAGCATTTTGCCGAAAAATTTTTTCTGCCTTTTACGTCAGCGATATGCGCAATGGTAGCTGTACAAGCCGCCGCTTTTGACGGAGCAAGCTCTCTTTCAAGCATTGAATTTATCAACGTGGATTTGCCGCTACTCATTGTTGCTATTACGCTGATTTCAAATTGCGTGGAAATAGCTTTGGCGAAATCCTTGCGAATCTCTTCCGTTTTCAAGTCAGCGAAAGGACAATTCTTTTGCAATTCGTCGAACAGATTGATTAACTTTTTCAAGCGACCGGTGCCGCCTTCGACCAGTTCGGGTTGGTCAATTTCAATTCTAATTCTGCCGCTACGCTGATAATCTTCCGCGGCTAACTTCACGTCGTTGAAGTCAAGC
>CAMYWI010000229.1 GCA_947302675.1 uncultured Selenomonadales bacterium
ACCACCTCTCAAGATAAAAGTTTCCTTGTCAGTATACCTCCCCCCAAGCCGAATTGTCAAGCATTTGTGAAAATTTTTATTCAAGGAAGAGTTCACGACCGGGTTTTCACAATCCGCTAACTTTTTTTTATCGGCTTGAACTGTGGCGAGTTATTTCGACGAGACCAAGCGGCGTCATGTCGATAATTTTAGTTTTATTGCGGTCGCCTTGAGCCGTCTCGCGCAGGAAGTTCATCAAAGTTTTTTTATGGGCGTCGCTGTCCATGTCGATGAAGTCGACGACGATTATCCCGCCGAGATTGCGCAGGCGCAGTTGCCTAAGAATCAGCTCCGCCGCCTCAAGGTTCGTCTTTAAAATCGTCTCGTCAAAGTTCGTGCGCCCGATAAATTTTCCCGTGTTCACGTCGATTGCCGTCAGTGCCTCCGCCTTGTCAATGACGATTTGCCCGCCGCTTGGCAAAGGCAGTTCGCGCTTGCTTAAGTTGGCAATTTCCTCCGTCAAGCCGAACGTTTCAAACATCTGCGCGGTGCCTTCGTAGAAAGTGACGGCGGGCACAAGTTCAAGGAGCCGCCGATAAATTTTCAAGTTGTCAACGATAAGCTCGTCGTCGGGCGTGAACTCGTCGCGAATAATTTTTTCGAGTAAATCGTTGTCGCTGTAGAGGAGCGCGGGCGGCTTGCGCTTTTTATATCGCTCGGAAATTTTTTCCCAACAACTTTGTAGTTCGGCAAGGTCGTCGAGTAAAATATTTTCCTCGCAACCTTCCGCCGCCGTCCTTACGATTAAGCCCGTGCCTTTTGGACGGATTTTTTTTGCCAAGTTGTGAAGTCGTTCGCGCTCCATGCCGCGAATTTTATTCGACACGCCAACATAATTTAGCGTCGGCAGGAAAATCAAAACTCGCCCCGCCAAGCTGACGTTGAGCGTCGCGCGTGCGCCCTTTGAACCTTCCGCCTCCTTTTCTATCTGAATCAAGACGCTTTGTCCTGTCGAGAACTTTTGCGGCGAATTCGTCTGCAGGAAAACATTTCTATCGCGCCCAATCTCAATGAATGCCGCTCGCATTCCAGGCAGAAAATTTTGCACGCGCCCTTTATAAATATTGCCGACGAGTTGCGGATTGTCGTCGCTCGCCGTGTAAAACGCCTCTAGCTCGCCGTCAACCAAAACCGCCGCGCAGGTCGTGCCGTTTTTGTGACTGATTAAAATTTTTTTCATTGAATCATCTCCGGCAACCATTTTACCACAGCTCCTGAAATTTTCTATCGAGCGACGCGAGGATTTTTTTATTGCGATTTGCGCGGCGTTGTAGTATATTGACGGGCGAAACTGAAATTTGAAGGGAGAAAACTTTTGGTGAGGACGAACAGCTTAATCAAGTTGCTAATCTGTCTGGCGGCAATCGTGGCAGTGTTTGTAATATTTATCCGACCGCTGGCGCACTCAATCCGGCAAGGACTCGACTTGCAGGGCGGCACGCACGTCGTCTTACAGGCGGAGGATACCGAAATCGCGCAAGTCGACGAAGACGCAATGCAACGCGTCGTTTCGATAATGGAAAAACGCATCAACGAACTCGGCTTGACCGAACCGATAATTCAGCGCGAGGGCGAACGCCGCGTGATTATCGAGTTGCCCGGCATTAAAGACCCTGACAAGGCGATTGAGACTATCGGCAAGACCGCTATGCTTGAGTTCAAAGACGAGGCGGGCAATACGCTTTTGACTGGCACGGATTTAAAAGACGCGCAAGCCGCTATGAATCAGCAGAACGGTCAATGCGTCGTCAACCTTGAATTCAGCGACGAGGGCGCACAGAAATTCGCCGACGCTACGCTTGAGAACGTCGGGCGGCAAATCGCAATCCTTCTCGACGGCGAAATCTTAACCAATCCCGTCGTCCGCGAGCCGATTCTCGGTGGTCGCGCAGAAATTTCTGGTCAACGCGACTTGGAAGAGGCTCAACGCTTGGCAGTGCTTTTGAGGAGCGGCGCGTTGCCCGTCAAAGTCAACATCATTGAAACGCGCACAGTTGGACCGTCGCTCGGTCAAGATTCAAAAGACAAATCGGAGTTCGCGTTCGTCGTCGGTATCGCGGCGGTCTTAGTCTTCATGCTCCTTTTCTACCGACTGCCAGGCTTTATCGCCGACATCAGCTTAATGGCGTACACGCTCATGCTTTTGGGCGTTTTGAAAGGTTTGGACGCGACACTGACCTTGCCTGGCGTGGCGGGAATAATTCTGTCAATCGGTATGGCGGTCGATGCCAACGTCTTAATCTTCGAGCACTTCAAAGAAGAATTCCAACTTGGCAAATCGATTCGCCTTGCAATGGACGCGGGCTTTAAACGCGCCTTCACGACAATTTTTGACTCGAACATCACGACGATAATTGCGGAGGGCGTTTTATTCCTGTTCGGCACGGGCACGATTCGCGGCTTTGCAATCACGCTCGGCTTGGGCGTCTTGCTGTCAATGTTCACGGCAATAACGCTGACGCAATTCATGCTGAAACTTTTGGTCAACTCGAAAGTCTTTGAAAGTCCTTCGGCTTACGGCGCGGACGGCTTTGTCCTGTTCGACCCTGCAACGGAGGTGAAGAACTGATGCTAATGCCGAGCTTTGACATTGCCGGACGCGGCAAGATGTGGTTTATAATTTCGCTTTTGGTGATTATTCCTGGCTTGTTTTCAATGGCGACACGCGGCTTTAACTTCGGGATTGACTTCACGGGCGGCACGATTATTGATTTGAAATTTGAACAACCCGTTGCAATCGCGCAGGTTCGCGAGAGCTTGAGACCTTTTGGACTTGACGGAGCGACGATTCAACTTTCGGGCGAGAGTTCCGACGTTGAGACTTCAACCGATGTCATGATTCGCACGGTCGACTTGGAGGAAGTTCAGCGCAAAGAAGTTATGGCGGCGATTCGCGACAAGGTCGGCGGCTATGAAGTTCTGCGCGAGGAAAAAGTCGGTGCGGTTATCAGCGGCGAATTAATTTTAAACGCGGTACTTGCGCTGGTAATTTCGTGGGTGCTGATAATTTTATACGTCGCTTATCGTTTCGAGTTCCGATTTGGTATTGCGGCGGTTGCGGCGTTGGTTCACGATATTTTAATTGTATTGGCGTTTTTCTCGTTTACACAGCGGCAAGTTGTTTCGTCATTCGTGGCGGCGTTGTTAACGGTTGTCGGCTA
>CAMYWI010000230.1 GCA_947302675.1 uncultured Selenomonadales bacterium
GCTGAGGCTTTTGCTCTTGCTTTTGCGCGGGCTTAGGTTGCTGAGCTTTTTGTTGTTGCTGAGGCTTTTGCTCTTGCTTTTGCGCGGGCTTAGGTTGCTGAGCTTTTTGTTGCGGCTGAGGCTTCTGTTCGACTTTCGCTGGCTCGACGGGCTTGCGACGCGCGAAGGCTCCCTTTACCATTTCATAAGCCGCCTCGTCGACGCTCGAAAATTGATTCTTCGCCTTGATTTTGCGTTTGGTAAGGAAGTCGATAATAACTCGCACGTCCTGATTGAATTCGTTCGCCATGTCATAGACTCTGTATTTAATCGGTTTTGACATAGATCCACCCCCGTTGGAAATTTTGTTTACATGCGGATTTTCTCCTTTATGTCGACCGCCGCGCAGATTGTTTCGTAAAGTTCGCTCGGCAGTTTGGTTTTGAAAATTTTATCGAAGTTGCGGCGTTTCTTCAAGGTCGCCGCGCAGTTTTCCGACTTGCAGACGTAAGCTCCGCGCCCGAAAATTTTATTATCGATTGAAACTTCGCCGGCAGAATTTTTAACGACGCGAATCAGCTCCGACTTGTGAAAGACTTTTCGACAGACGACGCAACGGCGCATTTCGATTTGCTTAGTCGCCGTACCTTTGGCGGTTTTCCCCTTAGACATGAATTAAAACCTCTTTGCAAAACTTTTTAACGTCTGCCTTTCTTCGAGCGCGGCTTGAAGACAGCCATTGCCTCCGAAATGTCGACCTCGTGCATATCATCGGGCATTGGCGAATTTTTGGCTTGCTTGATGCTTTTAATATCAATCTTCCAACCCGTGAGCCGCGCCGCAAGCCTGGCGTTCTGTCCGTCCTTGCCAATCGCCAAACTCAACTGATTATCGGGCACGACCACGCGACAATTTTTATCGTCGTCACTGACCGCAACGCTGACAACCTTCGACGGGCTGAGCGCGTTGGCAACGTAGACGCCCGCCTTCGGACTCCACTCAATCAAATCCAACTTTTCCGCGCCGAGTTCGTCGAGCACGGGCTGAATTCTAATGCCACGCTGACCAATGCACGAGCCGACCGCCTCGACGTTGGGGTCTTTGGAATTGACCGCGACTTTTGCTCTGTAGCCCGCCTCGCGAACGACGCCTTTTATCTCGATAAGCCCTTCCTGAATTTCGGGTATCTCAATCTCGACAAGTCGCCTTAAAAAATTCGGGTGAGTGCGCGAAAGATAAACCTGCGGACCTTTGCCGCCCTTCTTAACCTCGATGATGTAAGCGCGAACGTAGTCGCCGATTGTATAGTTGTCGACGGGCGACTGCTCGGTTGGAACCAAGATTGCCTCCGTCTTTCCGACTTCGACGATAAAATTTCCGTCCTCGACGCGGACGATTTTCCCGCGAACCAAATCGCTCTCGCGGTTGGTGAACTCGTCATATATAACGCCGCGCTCCGCCTCGCGCAATTTTTGGACGACGCTGTTTTTAGCCGCCTGCGCCGCGATCCTGCCAAAATTTTTCGGCGTGACTTCGATTTCTATAACGTCATCAATCTCGCAGCCGGGACTGACTTTCTCGGCGTCCGCCTTTGAAATTTCTATGACAGGGTCGCTGACTTCCTCGACGACACTTTTGAGCGCGTAGACATGAAAGCTGCCGTCCTCGCGGTCAAGCACGATCTCGACGTTGTCGCCCTGATTGAAATTTTTTCTGTAGGCAACCTTGAGCGCGTCCTCCACCGCCTCGAACATGACTTCCGGTTTAATCTCCTTCTCGGCGCATAAATCTTTTATCGCGTCAATCAAACTTAACTCTTGCGGTTTTCTTCTCACTGCCAAGTGAATTCTTCCTCCCAACTTTTTTTAAAAATCAATGTGCAACCGAACCTGCGCGACCTTTTCTCGCGGCAACGGCTCCATGTCCTTAAGGCGCAAAAATTTTTCGTCGCGCCCCTCAAGCTCCCCAACAAAAATTTTTTTCCCGTCAAGCGGCGCGTACAACGTCACGTCAACGACTTTGCCCGCCTCGCGAATAAAATCTTTGTCTTTCTTCAAAATGCGGTCGATGCCCGGCGACGAAACCTCCAAGATATATGCGCCGTTGATTATCGAAACCTCGTCCAACTTCGCGCCGAGTTTCTCGCTGATACTTTGGCAGTCGTCCAAGTCAATGCCGCCCGCCTTGTCCAGAAAGACGCGAAGATACCAATCGCGCTCCTTGACATATTCCACGTCGACGAGTTCAAAATCAGTCCCGCGCAGAATTTCAGTCAGCAACTCTTCAACTTGTGATTCAACTTTGCTCAATCACTCACCCCCAAAAATTTTGCCCTTACAACGTGAAAGAGTGGACGTGCGCCCACTCTTTCAACTAAGCTATGTCCAAAAAAATTTTTCTCCTCCTATCGAAGAGATTCAAAAATTTTTTACAAGCGGCACCCTCCGAAAATCTTTTTCTTGACTTCGCGCCATATTGTAAACAAAATTCAAAACCATTGCAAGTTTTTTTTATCGTGAAAGGAATTATTTGCGCCGCGCCGAATATAAAAGCAAAACAGGCAATAGCGGAAGGAGCTGTTGGAGTCATGGCAACATTCAACATAAGAGGCAAGAACATCGAAATCACGCCGCCACTGCGCGAGTACGTAGAAAAGCGCGTCGGCAAAATTACTAAGTACTTCGACAACATGGACGAAATAGCGGTATTGCTCTCAGTCGAAAAGGAGCGGCAGATTGTCGAGGTCACGGCGGAAGTGCGCGGCGGACTTATCCTTCGCGGGCAAGAGTCAACGGGCGATATGTACACGTCAATCGATTTGGTCGTGGAAAAACTCGAACGCCAAATTCATAAGCAGAAGACAAAACTTGAGCGGCGTTTTCGCAACGGCGGCATGAGAGCCGAAGCCTTCGCCGATGCAAAAGTTCAAGTCGAGCACGAGGACGAGGTCGAATATCCCATTGTCAAAACGAAACGCTTTGTCGTGAAACCAATGGACGTTCAAGAGGCAATCATGCAAATGAACTTGCTCAACCACAATTTCTTTGTGTTCCGCGACGCGCAGACCGAACAAATCTGCGTGGTCTACAAGCGCAACGCCGGAGCCTACGGCTTGTTGGAATTCGACGCATAAAAAAACACAGTGGGTAATCGAAGAGCAGAGGGGGCGGCATGGACGCCGCCCCTTGACACCGCGTTTGAACAGGATGTTC
>CAMYWI010000231.1 GCA_947302675.1 uncultured Selenomonadales bacterium
CGATTGAGATTGACGGGGCGGCGTGGCAAGTCGTCGAGTTCCAACACGTCAAGCCCGGCAAAGGCGCGGCGTTCGTCCGCACGAAGATTAAGAACGTCGAGACCGGCGCGGTCGTCGAGCGCACGTTCAACCCCAATGAGAAAATGCCGCCCGCACGAATCGAAACTACCAAAATGGAATTTTCCTACGAAGTCGACGGGCAATATACCTTCATGGACACAACGACTTTCGAGCAGATTGAACTGACAAAAGAGCAACTCGGCAACGCACTCAACTTTTTAATGGAGAACATGGAAGTCAACCTGCAGACGTTCAAGGGGCGCATTATCGGAATCACCCTGCCCAACAGCGTCGAACTCAAGGTTACCGAGTGCGAACCTGCCGTTAAGGGCAACACCGCGACCGGCGCGACGAAAAACGCCACTGTTGAGACGGGCTACGTTGTCCGCGTGCCGCTGTTCATTAACGAAGGCGACGTTCTCAGAATCGACACGCGCACCGGCAGTTATATCGAACGTGCTTGAAATATTCGTGGCAAAAAATTTATCTGCTCTTCAACGCGGGAGCAGATTTTTTTTCGGAGGAAAGTTTATGGCAAAGGGCAAAGGACGAATTTACTCGTTGGATATGTTGCGCGGTTTCTTCGTGGCGACGATTTTTTTCTTCGACGCGCCACCCGATAACATGTACCCAATACTTATGCACTCGTCGTGGGAAGGTTTCACGCTGGCGGAGTTCGGTTTCCCGCTGTTCGCGTTTATCATGGGCGTTTCAATGGCAATTTCTCTGTCGCGGCGCAATCCTCCGCTCAAACAACTTTTGAAACGCGTCGCGATAATTTTTGCACTCGGAATATTTTTGGGCACGTTGCCGCACATTTTTTCCTTAATGTTCGTCGAAGGGTTCACGCTACAAAATTTTCTTGACCGAGCAATCATTCACGGGCGATTGTTCGGAGTATTTCAAAGGATTTACTTGTTCGCGGTCTTACTCGTTAAGGCGTTAAGAAACGAAGTCAAACTTTTTGTCGCGGCGTTTATCTTGCTGGCGTTGTCGTCGGCGGGCTATCACCTCTACGCGCCCGAAAATCCTTTTGCCGTCGAACACAACATCAGCCGCGCAGTCGATTTTATTTTTCCCGGCGCGAATCATATTTACTTGCCAACTCATGACCCCGAAGGGCTTTACGGCTCAATCGCGGGCACGGCGTCGGTACTCTTCGGCTACTTGGCAGGAAAAATTTTAATCGACAACGCTCAACTGCGCGACAGGATTTTTTTTATGATTGCGGTCGGCGTCGTGCTTTTAATCGCGGGCGGAGTTTGGAGCCGCTTTGATATCATTTGCAAAAATCTTTGGACGACGCCTTACACGCTGATTAATGCGGGCGTCGACTTCATTTGGCTCGCGCTCTTTATGAAAATTTTCGACGCGGGCTTTAAGATGACAAAGATTTATGAGCTGATGATTGCGTTCGGGCGCAACCCGCTGTTCTTTTTCTTCGCAAATAGCGTGGTCGTCCTGTTCCTGTTCATAATGCCGCTCGGCGACACCAACGCTTACTTCTGGCTTTATCGGCACACGACGGCGGGAATTATCTCGCCCGAATTTGGCGCGACGCTCTTTTGTACGCTGTGGACTTTGCTTTGGCTACCGGTCGCCGAACTCTTCCACAGGCTTAACCTCGTGATAAAAATTTGAGGAGGAAAATTCATGCAACGAATTTACTCGCTGGACGTCCTGCGCGGGCTGGCGATTATGATAATGATCTTTGTCGACGCGCCGCCCGTGCTCGAAGAAATTTATCCAATCTTCGTGCACGCGAATTGGGAGGGCTTAACGTTCGCCGACTTGGCGTTTCCAGGCTTTGTCTTTACAATGGGCATGTCGGCGGCAGTCTCGATGGCTCGGCGTGAACCCTCGACTAGAAAAATTTTAAAGCGGACGGCAATTCTCTTCGCGGTCGGAATTCTCTTCAACGAGCTACCGTTTATCTTCGCGTACTTTTTATGGGACAACTTCACGGGCGCGGCGTTCTTCGATACTGCAATAGCTCACATAAGAATTTTCGGGATACTTCAGCGGCTCGCGTTGACCTATTTGTTCGCAATGCTTTTGATTCGGGCGATAAAAAATGACACGGGAATTTTCCTCGCGGCGTTCGTGCTGTTGATTTTATCGTCGGCAGGATTCCACATTTACGCGCCCGATAATCCCTTTGCCATTGAACACAACATTAGCCGCGCAGTTGATTTTATTTTTCCTGGCGCGAATCACATCTGCGAGCCGACTCACGACCCCGAAGGACTTTACGGAACTTTCGCAAGCGTCGCCTCTATGCTGTTCGGATTTTTGGCAGGGAAAGTTTTAATCGACCGCGCCGCTTTGCGCGACAAACTGTTAATGTTCTGCGCGGCGGGCGCGATATTTTTAATCGCGGGCGGCGTCTGGAGTTGCTTTGACATAATCGCGAAGAGAATTTGGACTGCCCCCTTCGCGCTGATAACGACGGGCATAGAAATTTTCTTCCTCGTCGCGATAATTTATCTCGCTGAAAAAAATAATCGGCGGCGATTTTTGCAACCGCTCGCCGCAATCGGCTTTAACCCGCTGTTCTTCTTCCTGCTGTCAAATTTTATGTTGCTCTTCTTTAAGATATGGCAAGTCGGCGACACGGGCGTTTATTTCCTTGTCTACGAAAATATTTTCAAGCACCTGCTCAGTCCCGAATTTGGCTCGACGATTTTTTGTCTGCTCTGGACGTTGAGCTGGCTCCCGCTCGCGACACTCTTGCACAGGCGCGGCATCGTGATTAAAATCTGAGCTGACTGCGCGGGGGATTAGTTTTGCCATTGACAAAGATTTAAGCTTGTGATAAATTAATAGCGTTTGAAAAGCAAACAACTGCAGTGTGTAAGGCTCGCAGTTCTAACATACTTTCACAAACGAAAACCTCCGTACAGCCTGAGGAACTGTGCGGAGGTTCGTTTTTGCCTAACCGGTTGAGGATTCCGATTGTCTGGGGCACCTGGCTGGAAGTTGCTGCCGCTCAGTGACGTTTGTTGATAATGTAATGGAGAATTAACCCGCCGACCACGATTGCAACTACGTCTAAGCCGAAATGTGTAAGGCTCTCTAACATGCTCTCACCTCCCTCCTCTAGCGTCAAATAACCGCTGTTAGAGGTG
>CAMYWI010000232.1 GCA_947302675.1 uncultured Selenomonadales bacterium
GAATTTCCGTGCCTATTGCGCGAGCCTTAACCGCCTTCTCGAAGTCGCGAACGATTTTGTAATTTACGTCCGCCGCCAAAAGAGCCATGCGCACATCTTTTAGGGCTTTGGTAATGTCGTCGTCAGTGAGCTTGCCGTGCCCGCGAAGTTTGCGAAAAGCCTCTTGAATGTTTTGGGATAAATCTTCAAACATGAGTTTTCCCCTATCAAAATTATAGGCACCACCAGTTGCGGCAGTGCCGGGATTTACTAAGTTGGAGGCGACACCCAGAATCGGACTGGGGATAGAGGTTTTGCAGACCTCGGCCTTACCACTTGGCTATGTCGCCTTTCATACGTCAACGTTTTCAACCGTCAACATTGCAGATTATAACTGCAAACTTTTAGCAAGTCAAGTTTTTTTCTTTGAAACTTTTTTCTTGACGGTTTGCTTGACGGTAGTCACGACGAGTTTTGCGGCGAAGGCGACGCTTTTGACGACGCGCTTTTTATTTGTCTTGGCAAGGTCGGGAAGGGTATCCTTCATGCTCGCCTGCTTGGAGCGGTTGCAATGCTTGCAAAGACACTGCAGATTGAACGGCTTATCGGAGCCGCCGTACTTTTGCGGAACGATATGATCAATGTCGACTTCCGCCTTGCGAATTTTCTTGCCGCACTTGGCGCAGGTGTACCAGCCATGATCAGATTTATTTTCCGCGAACCAATCTTCTCTATAGCCCAAAAAATTTTCCTCCAAACGTTTTGCGGAGATTATATAAAAATTTTCGCGCTGTGTAAACCTGCGGGCTTTTGCAGGAAAAATCGGTGGCTTGTCTAATAATTACGCTACTTTCTACAAAAAAATTTTAGGGGGTGCGCTGTATGGGGAGATTGAAAAATTTAACGAAGGCAGAAACGTTGGGAAAATTAATTGTAATTGAAGGCTCGGACGGCTCCGGCAAGGCGACGCAGACACGAAAACTTTTCGACCGCTTGAGCGATTTGGAAGGCGCGGTTAAACGCCTGAGCTTTCCAAATTACGAGTCCGAATCGTCCGCGCTAATCAGAATGTATCTGCGCGGCGACTTCGGCGGCACAGCGGAGGAAGTTAATCCCTATGCGGCGGCGACCTTCTACGCCGTCGACAGGTTCGCGAGCTATTTCGAGTGGAAGGACTTTTATAAGGAAGGCGGCATTGTCCTGAGCGACCGCTATGTTGAATCGAACATGGTCTATCAAGCGGCGAAGTTCGCCAAAAAAAGTGAGCGCACAAAATTTCTTTCGTGGCTCGAAACTTTGGAGTATGAACATTACGGCTTGCCGCGAGCCGACTTGACGATTTTTTTGGACATGCCGCCGGAGGTTGCGGCGATCCTTCGCAAGGAGCGCGGGCGTGCCGATATTCACGAGAACGACGCGGCTTATATGGACAAGGTTTACAACACCTACAAGGAGCTTGCGCAAAGGTATCAGTGGGCGACAGTGAATTGTGCAGAAGGTCATCAGCCGCGTAGCACAATGGATATTTTGGAAGACATTCTGCGGCTCGTCGAGGATTTGTTGATTAAAGGAGACAATGCTGTTGATTAAAGAAATTTTGATAGTCGAAGGGAAATCCGACACAGCCGCCGTGAAACGTGCGCTCGACGCCGAGTGCATAGAGACGGGCGGCTTTCATTTTTCCAGGCGCACGCTCCAAAATATTGCGGCGGCGTACAAAAAGTGCGGGATAATTATTTTGACCGACCCCGACTCGGCGGGCGAGAACATCAGAAATTTTTTGTCGAAGAAATTCCCGCTCGCCAAGCACGCCTACATTCCCCGCGACGAGGCGACTGCCAATGACGACGTGGGAGTTGAGCAAGCCTCGCCCGAATCAATCCGCCGCGCGTTGAGCAAAGTCCGCACGCTTGAAATTAATCCGCGCGAAGAATTCACGGCGGCGGAGATGGTTGCGTTCAAACTCGCGGGCGGCGTCGACAGCTCCAAACTTCGCGACAAAGTCGGCGCGGCGTTGGGTATCGGCTATGGCAACGTGAAAACTTTCGTTAAGAGATTGAACAATTACGGCGTGACCCGCGAGGAATTTGAAACGGCAATTAGAGATTGTTGATAAAGTGAGCGGCTTGCTCCTGCGATTGAGTTAATAATTCATTTTTATACATTGAACATACTTTTCTTTGTTGCGCCCAAAGAAAAGTATGCAAAAGAAAGGGCGTATGACCGGCAAGAAAACATCCATGTTTTCGTTGCCGGCGGCGCACATCCTTGTGCGCCGGGTTGCGGCTACCCGCTACTTGCCAATACTTTAAAAAATTTGGAATGAGGAATGAAGAATGATTCACCCGCTGATAGCTGACCCGCACGCGACGCGCCACATACTCAAAAAATTTAAGTTGCGGGCAGTCAAAGGACTTGGGCAAAATTTTCTAATCGACGCGGACACAGTTCAGCGAATCGTCGAGGCGGCGGAGATCTGCGCGGGCGACGAGGTTTTAGAAATCGGCGCAGGTATCGGAACGCTGACGCAGGGCTTGCTTGAGGCGGGCGCACACGTCACGGCAGTCGAACTCGATAAAAAATTGCCCGCCGTGCTCAAAGAAACACTCGCTGGCTACGAAAATTTCAAACTCGTTGAAGGCGACATACTAAAAATAAATCTCGTGGAACTCATGCCGCAAAATTTCAAAGTCGTCGCGAACCTGCCCTACTACATCACGACGCAAATACTTTTGACGTTGCTTGAAAAAAATTTGCCCGTGACAAAAATCGTGACAATGGTACAACGCGAAGTCGCCGAACGCATGACCGCCGCGCCTGGCTCGAAAATTTACGGGGCGTTGTCTGTGGCAGTGCAATTCCGTTCGGAGGCACGAATCGCCTTTGAAGTGCCGCCTGAAAATTTTTTGCCGCCGCCCGAAGTCACAAGTGCGGTCGTCGTCTGCGACGTGCGCAAGCCGCCTTTCGACGTTGACGAAGTTTTTTTTATAAAAGTTGTCCGCGCGGCATTCGCTCAGCGACGCAAAACTTTATTGAACTCGTTGACGGGCGCGGGGTTCAGTCGCGAAAAGATTTTGGCGTCGGGGATTGATTCAACGCGCCGCGCAGAAACC
>CAMYWI010000233.1 GCA_947302675.1 uncultured Selenomonadales bacterium
AGACGATTCTTGACGTGGAGCTTGCCGCCTGCGACGCTATGGCGGAGCTTGGTGAAATTCCCGTTGCCGCCGCGCAGAATATTCGCGCCAAAGCCAACTTCAACTTGGAACGCATTCACGAAATCGAAAGCGTCACGCACCACGACATTATTGCCTTTTTGACGTGCGTCGGCGAATACGTCGGCGAGGACTCGAAATATATTCACAAGGGCTTGACTTCAAGCGACGTTAAAGACACGGCGATTTGTTTGATGATGAAACGCTCCGCCGAGATTATTCTTGACGACTTGAAAAAGTTCCGCGAAGTTCTCCGCCGCCGCGCAGTTGAATTCAAGCATACGGCTTGCATTGGAAGGACGCACGGCATCCACGCCGAGCCGATGACTTTTGGACTTAAGCTTTTGCTGTGGAGTGCGGAAGTTGAGCGCGACATTGAACGCGTCGAACACGCCAAGAAAATTGTCAGCGTTGGGAAATTGAGCGGCGCAGTCGGAACTTACTCGAACATTGACCCGAAGATAGAGGAACTCGTCTGCAAGAAATTGGAGTTGACGCCCGTGCGTTTGGCTACGCAGGTTATTCAGCGCGACCGCCACGCCGAGTACATGACGACCCTTGCACTTGTCGCGAGCACACTCGAAAAAGTTGCAACGGAGATTCGCAACCTTCAACGCACCGACATTCGCGAGGCGGAAGAATATTTTTCGCCCGGTCAAAAAGGCTCCTCCGCCATGCCGCATAAGCGCAACCCGATTAACTGTGAGCGCGTGGCGGGTATGGCTCGCCTTGTCAGAGGAAATGCGCTTGCCGCAATGGAAGACATTACGCTTTGGCACGAGCGCGACATTTCGCACAGCTCGGTTGAGCGCGTGATTCTTCCTGACTCGACAATCAACGTCGACTACTGCACGAGAAAAATTACAAACATTGTCGACAAACTGCTTGTCTATCCCGACGCAATGTTGCATAATATGAATCGCACGGGCGGCTTGATTTACAGCCAGCGGCTCATGCTTGAGATTGTCGGCAAGGGCGTCCTGCGCGAAGACGCATATAAATGGGTTCAGCGCAACGCCATGAAACGTTGGATGAACGGCGAAGATTTTCAAGCCAACGTCGCCGCCGACCCCGACATTACGAAATATCTCAGCGCGGAGGAAATTGCCGACTGTTTCGATTACAAATTCTTCTTGCGCCACGTCGACATGATCTTTGAACGTTTCAATCTTTAAAACCTTAGCAAGTAGTCGAAGAGTAGAGGGGGCGGCATGGACGCCGCCCCACAAAGCCGCGTTTGAACAGGATGTTCAAGCGGCTACGCCCTTTTCTTTGCTTACTTTCTTTTGGGCGAACAAAAGAAAGTAAGTTAAAGTACAAAAGAAAGTAAGTTCAAACGTCCTCTCTGACAAAGCTAATAAATTCCTCGCCAATACGCTCGCGGCACTTCTCGACGACGGGTTGCAAAAGTTTCAAAGCGTCGTCGTGAGTTTTGCCAGCCGCCGTCACTCGAACGATACAGCCGTCCTCTTTAGCATACGTCGCGACCGTCGGATTAACGCCGTCCAAAAGCTCCGCCAACCTGTCGGCAACCGGCGACTCGCCGACAATCGCAATCGGCGCGTCGTATTTGCTCACGCACTTTATGATAATCGACACCAAAACTTTGTCGCTCTTGCCGTTGAGATAAAGCTCGCAACACTCCTCGAACATCGGCTGCATTTCCTTTGGCGGACCAGGTAACAGGATACAAATCTTGCCGCCTTGCTCCATGACGCAACCGGGAGCCGTCCCGTTATGATTATAGAGAATCAGCGAATCGGCGGGAACAACTGCTTGCTTTCTCATGCCGTCGGAAAGTTTTTCAAAGCCGCGAGCCTTCGCCCGCTCCTCCAAAAAATTTAAAACTTGCGCGTCGACAACGGGCGTCTTGCCAAAATAATCCATAAGCATTTCCTTAGTCAAGTCGTCTTTAGTCGGACCAAGCCCGCCCGTCATGATCACGGCGTCGGCGCGAGAGTAGGCAACGTCGAGCGCAGATTTTATTCGCGCGGGGTTGTCGCCCACAACCGTTTGATAATGACAATCCAAGCCGAGATGCGCGAGCCGTTTGGCAAGATATTGCGCGTTCGTGTTGACAATGTCGCCCATTAAAATTTCCGTGCCAACGCTGATAATTTCCACAACCATTTAATCCCCTCCGGAATTTTATTTGATAGCTATGATAAGCTCGCGGAGCTTGGTATCGTCAATAACTTTGTCGAAACACCTCTTGGCGAGATAATCCGCCGTGCCGGTCGTGCTCATCGCGTCGCGATACATCTGCGCGGCTTTTTTGTCGATAAGATTATCCGTGCGGCGGTCGTAGACAATCAGCTCGACTTTAACATAACTCCGCAGATAAGTTTCACCAAAGCCCGTCAAGTTATCGACGTGCTGACTGTAGCTTAGAAGAACGGGGCAGATAATTATATCGACGTCGAGATTTTGGGCGAGCGGTCGCATTGCGTCTTGAAGGCGAGCTTTTTTATTTGCAGAGCGCATTTGTTGCCAAAGATTTTGCAGAGCTTGTGTTGAATCTTTTGTCGGCAGGTATTCAGCGACTTGCAACGTCTTGTTCATTGGAATGTGTGACGCCCGCGCGAGTTTCGTTTCAAGTTCGGCGCACGTTTCAAAGTCGGGGATTGTGCTGTTGAAAATTATCGGCAAGCGAGCAATGCGCACGGGACTTGCCGCCGCCGCCGAAGTCATCAGCATTAAAATCATCAGCGCGAGTAAAAATCTCTTCAATCGTGGTCACCTCTTCGCCCACATTATAATTGCCGCACGAAAATTTTTCAATCAAAGGCTCTGCAGGAAATTTCACGCCGCGATAGAAATATTCCACAAGACTTAAGGAGGAATTTTTATGATGACTGTATTTGGTTTTGAGGCATGTCCGTTTTGTCAGAAATTGAAACGTTACCTTGACTCGCGCGGCGTGGAATATGAATATCGCGACATTGAGCTTGACGAAGAGGCGGCTAAGGAGTGCCAAAGAATTTCGGGCGACCTGACCGTCCCCGTTACGACCATCGACGGC
>CAMYWI010000234.1 GCA_947302675.1 uncultured Selenomonadales bacterium
CCGAATTATCACGCGGTCATAAATTTCCGTGCCGATAACTTCAGCCGCCACGACAATTTCCGTCGCCTTGCCAAAGTTCAGAATCAGCTCGCCGTCTTCAAAAACCTCCGACAAAATATTTTCGTCGCCCGCCGTCGCAGTGACTTTAACGGGCGAATCGACGTGGAAACGGTACAGCCCGATTGAAATCTTGTCGACCTCGTAGGGCACGGCGTAGTTATAAATAAAGTTGTCGTTGACCGTGAGCTTGATGAACGGCGGGATTTTATGGAGCGGCTCGGCATTGGCGAAGAATTCAACTTCGGCAAGCGCGAGACTTTTTCCGGCGTCAGCTGAAATTTCTGCGCGGGTCACGAAAATTTTTTCAACGTCAAGCACGAGAGGTCGCCCGCGATTCGGAAGTTCCGCGCTGATTTTTTTTACATTATCTAAATAAATTCCCGCCTTGTCAATGACGGCTTGCGAATTGGCAAGTTCAAGGCGCAGAGAAATTTTTTCTGTCGTGTCGTCGAGCGGGTTGCCGTAAATCACAATCCTTTGAACTTGCGCCGGCTCTTCCCATTCAATAAAAAGTTTCTCGCCCTGCCAAAGATTGTTAGCAATCTGCGCGGGCTTGGCGTCAAGATTTTTGGCGTCAATGATTTTAAAGTCGCGAACTTTGGAGGCGTCGCCGGAAGTCGCCGTGACCTTCGCGGAAAAAGTTTGGCTGTCCGTGCGCCGCTCGAAAAAAATTTCGTCGCTGTTCAAAACGCGCAGGGCGTTCCACTCGTTGCGTTGAGACTTGTGCGCAAAAATCGCTTCGGCAATCGGATTGTCCTTGAGAATCGTTTGGAAGTTGGCGACGGGAAAGCGCACGCGATTTGCCCAAACGTAATTGGCGCGGTCGATAAAGTCAAAGTCGTAAGTGTCGGTCTCGCCGAGCTTGGGCTTTTTGACGGCGCGGAGGTTGGCGGCATAAAAGTCGGGCGCGGCGGTGAAGGCGGTCGCGTAGGCAAACTTTTTATAAACTTCAGGGCGATAGTCACTGCGCTCACTCAAAATCTCGCCCATGACTTCTTCAAACATAATCGACAAGGCGCGGTGGTCGGCGTGGCTGTCAAAGTCGACGCAGAAAATAATGTTCGCGCGGAGTTCGAGCAAGAGACTTTTCAAATCGCGCTTGAAATTTTCGCGAGTGTAGGGGCTGTGGCGACCGAAAGTTTTTTTGGCGTAGTCGACGAAATTTTTCGGCGCGTAGGTTTCAACGTGACCAGCGGGAGATTGCGTCGGCTTGTCGGAAAGATTATGCCCGTCGCCGTAGCCTAGAAAGATAATTTTATCGCGCGGCACGCCCAAAATTTTCAGCGCGTTGACCGCCTCTTGAGCGCGAACTTCAGCAGGATTTTCAAAGTCGCCGTTAGTCGAGTACGCGACGAAAACTTCAGCCTTCGCCGCCGCCAAATTTAAAATCATGTTGCCGGCAATGTTAATCTCATCGTCGGGGTGCGGCGCAAGAATCAAAATCCTCGTACCGAAATAATTTTTGTCGAAGAAAGAATTGCCCGCCGTCAAAATCTCCTCCGCTTGAGCCTCCGCGCCGACAAGCTCGAAAAGCCCGCAAGCCTCCGTCTCGAAAATTTTCTTATCGTCCACGTCCTCACCTCCGAAAAAAATTTAAGCCATTGCAATAAAAAAGTCAACGCCAAAATTTTTTCTGTGGAAGAAATTTTCTGCACTGGCTGAATTGACTTTGATTGGCGGCGGGTATAGAATATTCCTGAAAAATTGTTGGGAGGTAATTAAATGTCGGTAATTGACGAAATCCTCAAGACGAACGAAAACTTCTGCGCGAACCTGCCGGAAGAGTACAAAGCTTATGAGCACGAAGATCATCACGATAGCAAACTGCCGAAAAAACATTTGGCAATCGTCACCTGCATGGATACGCGCCTTGTCAATTTCCTTGAGCCTGCGCTCGGCATTAAGCGCGGCGACGCGAAAGTTATTAAGACGGTCGGCAACTGCTTGAACGGCGTCTTCGATACTACGGTGCGCAGTCTGCTCGTTTGCATTTATGAACTTGGCGTGCAGGAAGTTGCGATTATCGGTCATCACGAATGCGGCATGGCGAAAACGACTTCCGAGAGCTTGACAAAGGGAATGCTCAGTCGCGGCATTGCGCCCGACGCGATTAAAATGGTCGAGAAAGAATTGGTCGAGTGGACGGACAGTTTCCAACGCCCCGAAGAAAACGTTATGAAGGTCGTCCGCCAGCTCCGCGAGAATCCGCTTATCCCCAAAGACGTTAAAGTTCACGGGCTGATGTTCCACCCCAGAAGCGGCAAGCTCGAACTACTCGACAAAGAAGATTGATTGAGTCACGATAAAATTTTTTTGGACGTTGACAGAAATTGTCGGCGTCCTTTTTTGAAGGGGTCAGCTTGAATATCTTTTTGCTGTTGGCAATCGCGCTGTCGATAATCATCGTGCTGTTGCGATTCAAAATCCAAATCGGCGTGTGCATGTTGGCGAGCGGAATTTTTATCTGGCTCATGCGCTCGGCAAGTTTAATGTCGCTCGCGCAGGCGTTTTACGAGACGTTCACATTGCCGCGCACTTACGATATAATCTTCGCGCTGTATTTCGTCATGTGCTTGGAAATTGAGTTGCGCTTGAGCGGCGCGTTGACCGACATGGTAAAATCGTTGCGGCGAATTTTTTCCGACGTGAAAATTTTGTTGGCGGCAATGCCGGCGTTCTTGGGGCTGTTGCCGAGCGTGGGCGGAGCGAGATTTTCCGCGCCGATTGTCGAGGAGCTTAGCGAAAAAATAAATTTGTCGCCCGAACATAAAGCCGCGATAAATTTTTGGTTCCGGCACTTGTTCGAGTTTTCAAGCCCGATAATACCAGGAATGATAATGGCTTGTTCGATAGCGGGCGTGACGTTCGGCGAATTCATAAGCCATTTATGTTGGGTGACGGTTTTAGCAATCGTGGTCGGCTGGCTGATTCTGATTCGTCCGATAAAATTCCCCTCCGCGCAGAAAATTTCGGAGACGGCGGCGGAAATTCGTCACGAGCGCAACGGATT
>CAMYWI010000235.1 GCA_947302675.1 uncultured Selenomonadales bacterium
GTTGTGAGTCATTGCGCCGCCGAGTTCCTCCGCCGTGACTTCTTCCGCCGTGACGGATTTGATAACCGCAGGTCCCGTGATAAACATTTGGCTGGTATTCTTGACCATGTAGATAAAGTCGGTGATAGCGGGCGAGTAAACCGCGCCGCCCGCGCAGGGACCCATGATAACGGAAATTTGCGGAATAACGCCGCTCGCCGCCGTGTTGCGGAAGAAAATCCCCGCGTAGCCGCTGAGCGCGTCGACTGCCTCTTGAATGCGTGCGCCGCCCGAATCGTTAATGCCGATAAGCGGTGCGCCCATTTTCATTGCCAAATCCATGACCTTCCAGATCTTGTGAGCGTGTTTCTCGCCGAGTGAGCCGCCCTCAACCGTGAAGTCCTGCGCGAATGCATAAACCAACCGCCCGTCAACAGTGCCGTAACCAGTCACGACGCCTTCGCCGGGTAAATCTTTTTTGTCTTGACCAAAGTTGGTGCAACGATGCTTGACGAACATATCGAGCTCAACGAAAGTGCCCTCATCAAAGAACCTTTCGATGCGCTCGCGAGCCGTCATCTTGCCCTTTTCGTGTTGTTTATCGATTCGAGCCTTGCCGCCGCCTTGAAGAATTTTATCCTTCTTGGCGTGCATAAGCTCAATTTTTTCTTGAACTGTCGCCATTAAATCTTCTCCTTTCGTAGGGACGAGGGACTGGGGACTAGGGACGAGTTTTTACTAGTCCCTACGTCCCTATAAGCTAGTCCCTACCTCTGGCAAAGCTCCAACAAGACGCCGTGAGTTGCTTTCGGGTGAATGAACGCAATCGACGCGCCGCCCGCACCCTTGCGCGGAGTCTCGTCAATGAGTTTGATACCTTTAGCCGCGAGGTCGGCAAGAGCCGCTTCCAGATTGTCGACGCGCAGAGCGATATGTTGAATGCCGCCGCGCCCGCCGTTTTTCTCAATGAACTTTTCAATCGGACTGCCCGCCTCGCTCGCAACGAGCAATTCAATTTCGCCGTGTTGTTTGTCGGCGGTCGTCGGATAAAAAGCCGTCGTGACTTTCTGCTCGGCAACGGTCTCTTCGCCCGTGCATTCCAAGCCGAGTGCCTTCCAGAATTCGCCGTCTTCCAAACTCGTCGACGCAATGCCGATATGATCTACGCCAAGAACTTTAAACATTAAAATCCCTCCCAAAACTTACGCTGTCAATAAAAGTAAAAATTTCTTCCGCGATTTTTTCGGGGCAATCAATTTCCATTAAATGACGCTCGCCGCCGAGAATCACGGTTCGCGCGCCCTTCGTGTTCATTATCGCATAGATACTGCTGTCGAAGTGGTCTTGGAAAAATAAATCTTCCGTGCCGAAAAGATATTCAATAGGAACCGTCATATTCTTGAGCGCGGCGATACATTCTTCCTTAGAGTTCCAAATGTGCTCGGTGAAATTCGCGGCGTATTTCGGAACGATGGCGGCGTCAACTTTCCCGACCGACGCCATTTCCGCCATTTTAATTTTCATGCCGACCTCCGGCTTGCGCATTGCGGCTTTCATCATAGCCGTCGGGTCGCCGCCCGTGAGTAAATCAAACCAACTGTTGCTGTTCTGCTTGCAAACGTGCGGCGTCAGGAAAAAGCAGGAAAAGGTCTTCAACATTTCGGGATGATTTTTAACGAGATACCAACCCGGAACCGTTCCATGACATTTGCCGACGTAATGGAAATTTGCCACGTGCATTTTCTGCGCGAAGTCGTGAATATCTTTGCCCCATTGCCGCGACCAATTTGTCGAACCATCTGCGTTAAACTCGTCCGCTTGCCCGTCGAACCTCATAATCACGCCGTAAACATGAAATTTATCCGCCAGTCGCTCAATGACGGGCATAAACGTATGAAAGAAAAACGCGCCGCAAATGATGACTTCGGAATTTGTTTCGCCACGCTCGCAGTAAGTGAGTTCGACGCCGTTATCCAAAATGCAACTCTTGGCAATACCTTTAATCTTATTTGTTTCCATAAGGTAACCTTAAACTTTGCGGAAAATCTTCACGCGCGAGCCGGTCGGGATTTTGGCAATCGCCGGAGCGTCTTCCAACTTCTCGCCGAAGACCATCTGCGCAACGAGATCCCAACTGTCGGGCAGGTCGAAGATTTGCCTGATGTCCTCGTCAATCAGCGGGTTGTAGTGCTGAAGGTTGACGCCGAGTCCCAAATCCTCAAGAGCCGTCCAAATCGCGAATTGCAACATGCCGTTGGCTTGCATTGCCCAGCCGGGGAAGTTGTCTTTGTACAGCGGGAATTGATCCTGCATTGCCTTGATCATGTTGCTCGACTCGAAGAAAAGAATCGTGCCGTAAGCCGCCGAGAACCCGTCAATCTTCTCCTCCGTTGCCGCGAACTTGTCGGCGGGGACGACTTTTTTCAAAGCCATTTTGGTGATGTCCCAAACGTTTTCGTGGTGGTCAAGCATTGTCACGACGATACGCGCCGATTGCATGTTGAACGGCGTCGGGACTTCTTTTGTCATGCGCTCGACAGTGGCGATTATCTCTGTTTGAAGAACGGGAATTTCTCTGCCGAGTTTGTAGATTGAACGGCGATTTCTCACTGCCTCTTGGAAACTTTTCATTGTAATTTCTCCTTATCCACTCATAACTGACAACTAATCTTTAACCTTCGCGCCCATAGCGATTGCGGGGTTAATCCAATTTCCATTTGAATCGTAGCTCATCATGCGGTTTTTAATCGCCTGCGGGTTTGTGTAGGCTTTGCCGTTGCCCGCCGCCTGCTCCATTGAACCGATGACGACTTTATAAGCTTTGCTGTTCGTGTCAATTCCGGCGTCCTGCAACTTTTTGATACCGGCTTTGCTTTTGAGCGGCTCGCCTTGCATTTGCCGAATGAAATCGCTGACATCTCTGACCATTAACATATAAACTCCTCCTTGAGTAAATCGGAGACTAGTCCCTAGTCCCTAACAACCAGTCCCTATTTGCGCATGTCGCCCGTCTCAAGGAAACGAGTATGGAAACTCAACGCCTCGTTCAGAAGGTGCGGCGTTGCGGCTTTCTTTGTCGCGGCAAG
>CAMYWI010000236.1 GCA_947302675.1 uncultured Selenomonadales bacterium
GTGCATGGAAATCCAAGCGTCCGAACCTTGAACGCCCGCGACGATAACCATTTGCTTTGAATTCTGCGCGGCGGGTAAATTCTTAATCCATTGCGGCGAAGGCGACGCCTGCGCACTTTGAAAGGCGAACATTATCATCATCACCAACGCTAAAAAAATTTTTCTCATTAAAAACTACCTCCGAAATGATTTTATCGAAAACCCGGCGCACATGGACGTGCGCCGCTCGCCGCGTTTGAACAGGATGTTCAAGCGGCGACGCCCTTTTCTTTGCTTACTTTCTTTTGGGCGCAACAAAAGAAAGTAAGAGAACCTACATCCTTTCCGGAGCTGAAACTCCAAGCAAATTTAAAGCGTGTTGGATTGTGTGTTGAGTGATTTTAATCAACGCGAGCCGCGCAGTTGCCAAGTCTTTTTCGACTCCCAAAATCCTGCAGTCGCGATAAAAACTGCTGAACGTCGACGCCAAATCGTAAACGTATCTCGCAATTCGTTGCGGAGAATATTCCGCCGCCGCCTTCTCAATCTCCGCAGGGTACTCGAAGATTTTATTTATCAAGTCAATCTCCGCCGCTGAAGTCATCAGAGAAAATTTCGGCTCGCTGTCGAGTTTCAAGCCCGCCTCCGCCGTTTGACGGAAGATTGAACAAATCCTCGCGTGCGCGTACTGAATATAGTAAACGGGATTGTCCGCGCTCTGCGACTTCGCCAAGTCCAAATCAAAATCAAACTGGCTCTCCGTCGAACGCATGAGGAAAAAATATCTCGCCGCGTCCGTGCCGACTTCCTCCATAAGCTCGCGCAGAGGAATTGCCGTGCCCGCCCGCTTAGACATTTTAACAGCCTCGCCGCCGCGAAAGAGACTTACCATTTGAAGGAAAAGAATCTTGAGCTTGTCGGCGTCGTAGCCAAGCATGGTCATAGCCGCCTTGACCCGCGCAACGTAGCCGTGATGATCTGCGCCCCAAAGATTTATCAGTTCGCCAAAGCCGCGCTCGAATTTATTTTTGTGATAGGCAATGTCGGCGGCAAGATAAGTCGGCTCGCCGTTCTCGCGAACAACCACGCGGTCTTTGTCGTCGCCGTACTTTGTACTCGCGAGCCACAACGCGCCGTCCTTCTCGTAAATGCCGCCGTTGTCCTTGAGAATCTCAATCGCCTCGTTAATCTTGTCGGGGTGCAAAGTCCTTTCGCTGAACCAAACGTCGAAGTCCACGCGGAAATTTTTCAAGTCCTTTTTAAGCTCGCGCATCTTGTCTTCATAGGCAAGCTCGCCCAAAATTTTCAAGCGTTCGTCTTCGGGCAAGTCAAGATATTTATCGCCGTCGCGAGCAATGATTCGCTTGGTCGTGTCGATAATGTCCTCGCCGCGATAACAATCTTCTGGCAAAGGAATATCCTGCCCGTGAAGTTGAAGATAGCGAACGTTGACAGACTTCGTGAGCTTGTCCATTTGATTGCCAGCGTCGTTGATGTAATATTCGCTCTCGACGTTGTAGCCGGCGGCGCGGAGAATGTTGACGATAGCCGAACCCGCCGCCGCGCCTCTGCCGTGCCCGACGTGCAAAAGCCCGGTCGGATTCGCGCTGACGTACTCGATTTGAATCGTCGCATTGTTCTTGTTGGGCAGGTAGCCGAAATTTTCGCCTGCGTCGTAAATGCTTTTAAGCTCGCGATAAATAACGTCGCTTTTTAGATAAAAATTCATGAAACCCGCGCCCGCGATTTCAATCTTGTCGAAGAGGTCAAAGTTGATACGGGCTTTAATTTCCTCAGCGATTTTGCGCGGCGACGTACGGAAAATTTTCGCGCTCTGCATGGCGAAATTGGTCGCGAAGTCGCCGAATTCTTTTTTAGGCGGAACCTCAAGCGCGACTTCGGGCAAGGCGTCTGAAAATTTCAATGCGCCGTCACTCATTGCCGCTACAACTGCTGACTTGATAGCCGCCGCGATTTTTTCTTTGGTCTGCAAAATTTTCCCTCCCGTGATAAATTTAATCGATTTTATTCGGCGAAGGGCGGTTTATTCCTGCGCGAGTGGCGACTTAAAATAAAAAGGCGAGACTTCTTGCTCGCCCTAAAATATTTTTTGATAATGAATTGAAGTTTCTACTTGAGTTTGGAGCCGCTGATTTTATAAGTCTTGCCGTTAATGTTAAACTTGTCGCCATTGGCAACGCCGTCGAAAAGAACTGTGCCGCCGCCTTTAATCGTGAGTGATAAAGTTCCGTTGCTGAACTTGGACTTTGTGAACTTGCCGTCAAGAATTTTGAGCATATCGCCGGAGGAGTAGTCGAAGATTTTATCGGTGCCCTCGCCCGCGCGATAGATGAACGTGTCATTTCCTGCGCCACCATAGAGTGAATCGTTACCGTCGCCGCCCCAAAGCGTGTCGTTTCCTTTACCGCCGAGAAGAATATCCGCGCCTGCGCCGCCGGCGAGATAATCTTTTCCCTTGCCGCCCGTGAGCGTATCGTTGCCAGCGTTGCCCGATAAAGTATCATTACCAGAGCCGCCGACGATTGAATCATTACCCGCGCCACCATTAACTTTAGCGTTCATCGCCGTGACGTTGAATTTATCTGCGCCGCTCGTCCCGACAAAAGTTTTGCCCTTCATATTGCCGGTGAGCTTGACGGAGTAGCCGTTGTCGTTCGACTTGAGGGAAGTGCTCGTGCCGAGAATTGCCGCATCCAACGTTAAAATATTTTTAGCGGGCAGATTAATCGACGCGGCTTTGATATTTTTCGCCAGACCGGAGAGTACAACTTGAGGTGCGCCGACTTTTTGAGCCGTATAGACAATCTTGTTGTTTTTGACGGTATAAGTTGCGCTCGTGCTCGACTTCAAACTCGCGTTTGTGCTACTGACCGTCCAAGCTGTGGTCGTCGTGGACTTGCTGAGGTTTTCGCTAACCGCAACTTTATAAGTGAGACCTTTTGGAACCGTGAGCGTTGGAGCTTTAGAGTTAAGAACGTCCGCGCTGTTGAAAGTGATTGTGCAAGAGCCGTCGCTCTTCTCCGCGACCGTAATCGCTTTCTTGACGGTTGC
>CAMYWI010000237.1 GCA_947302675.1 uncultured Selenomonadales bacterium
CTTTTGCGAATGAACTCGCGCCCGTGCTTTTTAGAGGTGTCTTCTTCTTCCTCGACTGGCGTCGCGTCAGCTTCAGCATTGCCGAAAAGTTTTCCGAGCGGATTTTGTGAGCGTTTCGGCTCCGGAACTAATACGTCAAGCAGTCGCTCAATCGCATTGGCGGCGGCTTTTTCTTTAACTTCGTCGGTACGCTGCTTGCGAACCATGCGGACTGCCGTTTGAACTAAATCGCGGATAATCGATTCAACATCGCGCCCGACGTAGCCGACTTCGGTAAATTTCGTCGCTTCGACTTTGATAAACGGAGCCTTAACGAGACGCGCAAGACGGCGAGCAATTTCAGTTTTGCCGACGCCCGTCGAACCAATCATCAGAATATTTTTCGGGATAACGTCGTCGCGCATTTCTTCGGGCAACTTGTGACTGCGCCAGCGATTTCTAAGCGCGATTGCAACAGACTTTTTCGCCTCGTCCTGTCCGACGATATATTTATCCAGTTCCGCTACAATCTCGCGGGGCGTCTGGTCGTTTATGCCGAGTTCTTGAGTTATTTTTTTCTTTTCCTTTGCCATTAATTATGTCCTCCTTAGTTGAGTTCTTCGACGATGATATTTTGGTTAGTGAAGACGCAAATATCAGCGGCGATTGACAGCGATTCCTTTGCAATGTCGGTTGCTGTCATGTCGGTATGAGCGATTAAGGCTCGCGCCGCCGCCAAAGCGTAAAAGCCGCCCGAACCGATTGCCGCAACGTCGCCGTCAGGCTCTATGACTTCGCCGTTGCCCGATAAAAGCAAAATCGTATCCTTATCCGCCACGAGCAATAACGCTTCCAAGCGGCGCAAAATTTTATCAGTGCGCCAATCTTTAGCAAGTGCGACTGCCGCTCGCATTAAATGCCCGTGCGTTGATTCGAGTTTCTCCTCAAATTTTTCAAACAGCGTGAAGGCGTCGGCGACTGAACCCGCAAAGCCCGCAATAATTTTGTCGTGATAAAGGCGGCGAACTTTTCTAGCCGTCGATTTCATGACAGTTGAATTGCCGAAAGTGACTTGCCCGTCGCCCGCAATCGCAACTTTGCCATCTTTTTTCACAGCTACTATCGTCGTTGCGTGAAATTCCATTTATATCAACTCCTGTTCAATTTTTCTATATCAGTTAAAGCGCGTTCTGCAAGCTTTTCTTTGCGGAATTTTTTAGGCGTCTTAGTTTCGAGCGGCGGCAACAGTCCGAATGTTATATTCATTGGCTGAACATTTGTCGCGACGGCGCTCGTTAAGTAATGTGCTAATGCTCCGTGACAAGTCGTCGGCGGGAAAATTATCGGCTCCAAATTTTTAGCAAGCCGCGCCGCGTTGACGCCTGCCATTAGTCCTGCCGCCGCTGACTCAACGTAACCTTCAACGCCCGTTATTTGTCCCGCGAAAAATATTTCCGGCGAACTTTTTAGCTGGAATGTCGGCAGTAAAATTTTCGGCGAATTAATGTAAGTATTTCTATGCATGACGCCATAGCGCACGAACTCCGCCGCCTCAAGTCCCGGAATCATTTTGAAGACGCGCCTTTGTTCGCCCCAAGTCAAGTGCGTTTGGAAGCCGACAAGATTATAAAGCGTCGCCTCGCGATTGTCTTGCCGAAGTTGGACGACAGCATAAGGCGTTTTGCCAGTGCGCGGGTCGATTAAGCCAACCGGCTTTAAATTTCCAAAGCGCATAGTATCTTCGCCGCGTGCCGCTAAAACTTCGACGGGCAAACAGCCTTCAAAGAAAATTTCTTGCTCAAAATCGTGCGGCTTAGTTTTTTCGGCGGCGATAAGTTCTGCGCGGAAGTTCAAATATTCTTCGCGTGTCATGGGGCAATTTATATAAGAATCGTCCGCGCCCTTGTCGTAGCGGGAAGCTTTGAACGCTTTGCTAAAGTCGATTGAATCAGCCGTGACGATAGGAGCCGCCGCGTCATAGAAATAAAAATCGTCGCCGCCGGTGAGCCGCTTAATTTCTTCGGCAAGTGCGCCCGCCGTCAAAGGTCCGCTCGCGATAATTTTTATGCCGTCCAAAGCGTCAAGGCTCGTAACTTCTTCCTCAACAAAATTCACGACGGATTTAATTTTCGCAGTGATAAAATTGCCGAACTCGTCGCGGTCGACAGCCAACGCGCCGCCTGCAGGAATTTTAGTAGCGTCCGCCGCCGCCATTATAACAGAATCAAGACGGCGCATTTCTTCTTTCAGAACGCCGACGGCATTAGTCAGCCCTGCCGCCCGCAGTGAATTACTGCAGACAAGCTCGGCGAAATTTCCAGACTTATGCGCGGGCGTTTTTTTAGTCGGGCGCATTTCGTGCAAGACGACTTCGACGCCGCGCTTAGCGATTTGCCAAGCCGCCTCTGCGCCCGCAAGCCCCGCGCCGATTACGTGAACTTTCAAGCCTTGACCTTCTTCCGCGAGGATTTTTTATTTGGCTTAGATTTTTCTGCTACTTTCGCCGCTTGCGACGCCTTACGTTCTTTGCGAAGTTCGGCACGCCGTTTTATCTCCGCCAAAATTTTATTCACTGGGTGATTCTCGCGCGTCGAACAATTTTCGTTGCCGCAATAAAACAGCGGCGCATGATTCTTGAACTTGTGAGCAAACATCGTCGCCCCGCAAATTTTACAAGTGATTCCCTGCGGCTCGTCCCACGTCGCGAAGTCGCACTGCGGATAATTTTCGCAACAATAGAAAGTTCGCCCGCCCTTCAACGAACGCCGCGCCAGTCGCTTGCCGCACTTGGGACACTTTTTATCCGTAAACTCAAGGAACGGCTTAGCATTCTTGCAATCGGGATAGCCTGAACACGCCAGAAATTTTCCGTAACGTCCGTGCCGAATCAACATCTTGCGCCCGCATTTCTCGCAAATTTCCTCCGACTCTTCGACCGGCTCACTTTGCGGCGCGGCATCTTCGCCAAGCAACGTCATAACCTCATTGAATTTATCGTTGAACTTCGCGCAGTAATTCTTTATCACGGAAAGATTTTGCGCCTTGCCCTCCGCGAC
>CAMYWI010000238.1 GCA_947302675.1 uncultured Selenomonadales bacterium
GAATCCAATCGCAGATAAATTTCTGGTGCTCCTGCCAATCGGCGGGCGGCGGCTCAATGAAATTCACTCGCTGAATCTGCGCGGACGCGGCGGCTTTATTTCAAGTTCAGATATTTGTCAAGCCACGCGGCGACAGCCTCGCCGATAATTTTTTTGCCGTCGGCATCGGGGTGCAAGCCGTCAATCGACAAGCTGTCAATCAAATTGCCGTCGGCGTCAGTTAACTGTTCGTTCACGTCGATAAAATTTTCCTGGCTACGAATCCAATCGCAGATAAATTTCTGGTGCTCCTGCCAATCGGCGGGCGGCGGCTCGATAAAATTCACTCGCTGAATCTGCGCGGGATTGAGCGGCGTCGGCGTCATGAACACCGGCTTAATTCCGTTAAGCTCGCACTTTTCTTTAAGCAAAGCCAGATTTTCAACCGACTCCCAACCCAAAATGTTCGCGCGGTAGTCGTTGACGCCCGCCATTATGAAGAGCACTTCGGGGCGGAAGGGCAACACGTCATTATCAAAACGCGCCAAAAGCTCCGCTGTCGTGTCACCGCTCCGCGCAAGATTTTTGACGGGAATCGCGCAGTACGTTTCCCAGTTATAAATCGCGGTCGAGGGCGGAACAGAAATTGAGCCGCCGCCGTGAGTTATGCTGTCGCCCAACGCGCAGAATCTGATTTGGTGCTTGACTTCGAAACTGTTCGACTCGTCTTTCTCCGACCAATTAGTCAGCGGCTGATTGTCGTCGTTCAAAGCCCGCACGCGCCAAAAATATTCGCCCTCGTCCAAAACAGGCGTCTTATCATACAAATCAAAGTTGTCGTCGCTCGGATTCGAGTCGGTGAAGTAACGGCGGATAATTTTATCGTCCTTTATAAGTTCAATTTCGTAATGATCCGCGCCGCTGACCGGTATCCACGAGTACACGGGATAAATCGGCGGATAAGCCATTTTGTCAAACTCGGTCGTGGTGCGCGGACTTGTCGGATTCGTGTCAATGTCGCGAATCGGAATTTTATTTTCAAGCGTCGTGCCCTCAAGCGAAATGGCGTTGACTTGGAACTTCGCGCTGAGGTTGCTCACTGGAATTTCAATGCCGTTGGTGTAGGCGTAAAGGGTCGCGCCGTCGATAAGAATTTCGTACTTGACGGCATTTGGAATGATATTCCAATAGAGCCGCAAAATATTTTCCATGCGCGGGACAATCGCCGCCGAATTTTCCTCAACAGGATTTTCCGTGACGTCTTCAAAAATTTGGACGGTGTTAATCGGCGCGGCTTGCGCGTTGTTGTCCTGCGTGAGGTGATTGCGCAAGGTATAGGCGTCGGCGGTCTCGGTTAAATTTTTATGACTGTCGAGGCTGACGAAGGCGAGGTTCAGAAAACAAACGGCGATTGCCAAAACAATCGGCACAACTCTCAACATTGCAACTCCTCCCAGCGCAGATAAAGTTCGTCAATTTCTTTGAGTTTCGCGACGTGCGCCGCCGCCAGCTCCGTCAACTTGTCGGGGGCTGTCGCGCCGTTTATCTCGTGCTCAATCACTTTTAATTCCATTTCCGCCATTTTTATTTGCGCCTCGACTTTTTCCGCCGCTTGTTCGTTGAATTTCGGTGCGACGGATTTTTTTCGTTCACTCTTAACCTTTTCCACTTTCAATCTTTCAATCTCCGCCGGTGCAAATTCTATTATTCGCGTCGCTACTTTGTCAAGCAAATATCGGTCGTGCGTGACGATTAGGATTGTGCCGTCGAAGTTTTGCAACGCCGTTTCGATTGCCTCCCGCGCGGGCAAATCTAAATGATTCGTCGGCTCGTCGAGGATTAGGAAGTTCGCGCCCGTGAGGATTAGTTTCGTCAGCGCGACGCGAGTTTTCTCGCCGCCCGATAAATCGGCAATGGGCTTTTCAACGACCTGCGCGAATAAATTTAATCGTGCAAGCTCCGAACGCGCCTGACCTTCCGACAAGCCGAACTCGTTATTAAGTTCTTCAAGCGGCGTAAAGTTTTCGTTAAGCTCCTCGTGCCCCTGCGAAAGGTAGCCGACTTTGACGCGGTTGCCGATTTTTATTTCGCCGCCGTCAGCTTTAAGCTCGCTGACAATAATTTTGAGCAACGTGGACTTGCCGACGCCGTTCTTGCCAATAAGCCCGACCTTCTCACCTTTGAAAATCTCCGCGCTGAAATTTTTTATGACAGTCTTAAAGGAAATGTTTTCGAGAATCAAAACGCGGTTAGCGGACTCGGTAGCGTCGTTGAGTTTAATCGCGGCGGTTTCAGTTGACGGCGGCTTTTCAAGGCGTTGCATTTTATCCAATATGTTTTGGCGACTTCGCGCAAGTTTTGCCGTTGAAGCACGAACTTTATTTCTCCTGACAAAATCCTCAAGCTTGGCAATCTCCGCCTGTTGTTTCTCGTAAGCTTTAAGCTCCGCCTCGCGCCGCTCCTTCTTGAGCCGAACAAATTTTTCATAGTTGCCGGGATAGAGCGTCGCCCGCCCACCTTCCATGTCCAAAATTTTTTCGACGCAATGTTGAAGAAAATGCCGGTCGTGCGTGACCGCGATAACCGTCCCGCGATAATTCTTGACAAACTCTTCAAGGAACTCAATCGCGTAAATGTCAAGGTGATTCGTCGGCTCGTCCAAAATCAAAATGCGCGGCTCATTTATCAAAGCTTTAGCCAGAGAAATTTTAGCCGACTCGCCGCCGCTGAAGTTGTTCGGATTTTTTTCAAGCTCCGCCTCCGTAAAGCCCAAGCCGAATAAAATTTTCCGTGCCATAAATTTTTCCGCGCCGTCAATTTTTAGCAACTCGTCAAGGAGCGTCGCCGCTGTAAAGTTCGGCGTCTGTTCGACAAAGCCAATATCCTCCGCGCGAAGTCCGCCGACCGTGCCCGCGTCGAAGGGTTCCGCGCCCGTCATGATTTTTAACAGCGTCGATTTGCCCGCGCCGTTCTTGCCGACGATGCCGAGCTTTTCGCCCTCGACGATTTTAAATGTCACGTCGGAGAAAATCAGCCGCTCGCCG
>CAMYWI010000239.1 GCA_947302675.1 uncultured Selenomonadales bacterium
TAAATCGGCTTGGCATCTCGAAACGCGCTTTGAACCCGAAATGAAACGCTACGAGGCTGACGACCTTTATAAAGGTTGGCGCAAGGCGGTCAAGCACTCGATGAATTGGCTTGCTGATGATTAAAGTTTTTGGTTTATAAATTTTGGGAGCGGGGATTCGCCTCCCGTTCCCTAAGGAGGACTTATCATGGATAATTTATTGGGCGAATGCTTAGGCACAATGGTGCTGATTGTCTTCGGTTGCGGCGTGTGCGCGAACATGTCATTGACGCAATCTAAGGGTCAAGGCGGCGGCTGGATTTGTATAGCGGTCGGCTGGGGATTTGCAGTTACGCTCGGCGTCTTCACGGCGACGACGCTCGGTGCTCCTCAAGGCGATTTGAATCCCGCCGTCACGCTCGCAAAAACTATGGCGGGCATTTACACGCCGACTCAATTTATCGCGACCTCTGCAGTTCAAATTGTCGGCGCGATTATCGGCGCGGATATCGTTTGGCTTGCTTACCTGCCGCACTGGGAAAAGACTCCCGACCCCGCGACGAAACTTGGCGTCTTCGCGACGGGTCCTGCAATTCGCAGTCCGCTTGCTAACTTCCTCTGCGAAACGATTGCGACTTTCTTCCTTATGTTCGTTATCTGGATGATTTTCTCAAAACCGGTCGGTACGCTCGTTCCTGGCTACGGTCCTTACGTCGTCGGTATCTTGATTCTGGCATTGGGCTTGTCGCTCGGCGGTCCGACAGGCTATGCAATGAATCCCGCTCGTGACTTGGGTCCGCGCATTGCGCATTTCATTCTGCCGATTGCGGGCAAGGGCGGCTCCGATTGGGGCTATGCTTGGGTTCCGATTGCTGGTCCTCTCTGCGGCGGCGCGTTGGCTTATATCGTCGCGACGGCTTGCGGCGTCTTGTAAAATTTTTTCTGAACAAAAAATTATCCCCCTCCGAATTGGAAGGGGATTTTTTTTAACGTCGTGAATTATTTTTTGGACTTGATGTAGTTGATAAGCCCGCCCGCGTCGGCAATGCCCTGCACGAACGGCGGCAACGGTTGCGCCTTAAAAATGTCTCCCGTCGTCAAGTTTTCAATCGTGCCGGTCGCCGTGTCGATTTTCAAAACGTCGTCGGCATGAATCTTTTCCACGTCGTCACCAATCTCAAGGAGCGGCAACCCGATATTGATTCCGTTGCGATAAAAAATCCTCGCGAAACTCGCCGCAATCACGACGGGAATTCCCGACGCCTTGATAGCAACGGGCGCATGTTCGCGGCTCGACCCGCAACCAAAATTTTTCCCGCCAACCATAACGTCGCCCGCCTTGACCTTTTGAGCAAACGTCTCGTCAATGTCAACCATGCAGTGTTTCGCCAACTCGGCAGGGTCGAACGTGTTCAGATAGCGCGCGGGAATTATAACGTCGGTGTCTATGTTGTCGCCGTAACGCCAAACTTTGCCTTCAATCTTCATTTTAAATCACCTCTTCCGGAGTGGAAATTTTGCCGGTAATCGCTGACGCCGCCGCCACGAACGGACTCGCCAAATAAACTTCGCTATCGACGTGACCCATGCGCCCGCGGAAATTCCTGTTGGTCGTCGAAACGCAACGCTCGCCCGCGCTCAAAATCCCCATGTAGCCGCCAAGACACGGTCCGCACGTCGGGCAACTCACCACACAACCCGCGTCGATAAAAATATCAATCCAATGACATTGAACCGCCTCTTTGTAAATCTCCTGGCTACCAGGAATGATTATGCAGCGAACGTCGGGATGAACTTTGCGGCCGCGCAGAATGCCCGCCGCTATTCCCAAATCCTCAAGCCGCCCATTCGTGCACGAGCCAATGACAACTTGATTGATTTTAATCTCGCCAAGCTCCTCAACCGTCTTGACGTTTTCGGGCAAGTGCGGCAGGGCAACTACAGGTTTCAACTCGCTCAAGTTTATTTCAACGGTCGCGGAGTATTTGGCGTCGTCGTCGGCAGTGACGGGTTCAAACTTTTTCTTGACGCGCCGCGCGACGTAAAGTTGAGTGCGTTCGTCGAAGGGGAAGACGCCCGCTTTCGCGCCCGCCTCAATCGCCATGTTTGAAATGGTCAAGCGGTCAGTCATTGAAAGTTCAGCGACGCCTTCGCCCGTGAACTCCAGAGCTTTGTAAAGTGCGCCGTCCACGCCGATTTTCCCAATCAGCGTCAAGATAACGTCCTTGCCGCAAATGTTCTTGGGTTTCTTGCCCGTGAGGTGAACGTTAATCGCTTCGGGGACTTTGAACCACGCCTTGCCCGTCGCAAGTCCGACAGCCAAATCCGTCGTGCCGACGCCCGTCGAGAAGGCATTGACCGCGCCATAAGTGCAAGTGTGGCTGTCCGCGCCGATAATCAACATGCCAGGCGCGACAATCCCGAACTCCGGCAAGATAACATGCTCAATTCCGACGCGCCCTTGTTCGTAGTAGTGCGCGATTTTATTTTTCTTAGCGAAGTCGCGCATTGTCTTTGCCAAGTCCGCGCTCTTGATGTCTTTGGCGGGTTGGAAGTGGTCGGGTATCAGCGCGATTTTATTTGGGTCGAAGACGGGTCGCCCGATTTTTTCAAACTCCTTGATTGACGGCGGTCCGGTTACGTCGTTTGCCATTACTAAATCCAAGTCGCAGATGACGAGTTGCCCCGCCTCCACCGACTCAATTCCCGCATGTCGCGCGAGAATTTTTTCGCTCATTGTCATTCCCATAAAAAGTTGCCCTCCTAAAATTTTTTAAAACGTAGCGGGTCGTCGCAACCCGGCCGCGCATGGACGCGCGGCCGCCGCGACCGTTTTGCGTGATGCAAAACACAGCGGTCAAACGCCCTTTCTTTTGCATACTTTTCTTTGGGCGTAGCAAAGAAAAGTATGTTAATCTGCAAAGAAAAGTATGTTAATCTGCAAAGAAAAGTATGTTAATCTGCAAAGAAAAGTATGTTAATCTGCAAAGAAAAG
>CAMYWI010000240.1 GCA_947302675.1 uncultured Selenomonadales bacterium
CCTGCCTCGAACAATCGTTGCAATGTTGGTTGGCGTGAACTTGTCGTTATCGGGTGCGATCTTGCAGGCGGTAATGAAAAACCCACTCGCCGACCCTCACATAATCGGAATCTCGTCGGGAGCGGGCTTATTCGGAATTTTCGTCATGCTCGTTGCGAACGACGCGGTTTTAGTGACACCGGCGGCATTTGTCGGCGCGATGTTGGCGGCGTCGCTGATATATCTTTTGGCGTGGAAGGACGGTATTCGCCCGATTCGAGTAATTTTGGCGGGTGTGGCAGTCAGTGCGTTCTTGGGCGCGGGAATATCGGCGTTGCTGATTTTTTACAGCGATAAAGTTCACGGCGCGTTGTTATGGATGGTCGGCGGGCTGTCGGCGCGGAGTTGGCAACACGTCGAAATTTTATTACCTTACTCAATCGCGGGGACGCTCGCGACGCTTTTATCAGCGCGTCATTTGAACGTTTTGCAGTTGGGCGACGAAGTGGCAACGGGGCTTGGCTTGCGCGTCAATCTCGTGCGCACGATTTTAACGGCAGTGGCGGCGTTGCTAGCGGCGTCGGCGGTGTGTGTCGTCGGCTTATTGGGATTCGTCGGCTTGATAGTTCCTCACACTGCGCGATTGATTCTCGGTTCGGACTACAGAATTTTATTGCCAGGCGCGGCGTTTTTGGGCGCGGCGGTCGTGACGATAAGCGACACGGTTGCGCGAACGATTTTTGCGCCGACAGAGCTACCCGTTGGAATTTTAATGGCGATGCTCGGTGCGCCGTTTTTTTTATATCTGCTACGCAAAGAATTATAGGACGCCTTTGGTCGAAGGTATGTCCTTATTTTTTTTGTCGACAGTGACGGCGGCGCGGAGTGCGTGCCCCAAAGCTTTAAAGATTGCCTCCACTTTGTGATGAGAATTTTTGCCGTAAAGAATTTTGACGTGCAGAGTTATGCCCGCGTTGAAGGCGAAGGCTCGCAGAAATTCTTCGACAAGCTCGGTATCAAAGCCGCCAATCGTGGGCGCAAGTTCGCCGAGTTCGCAGACAAGAAACGGTCGCCCGCTTATGTCCAAGCTCACGAGGGCAAGCGTCTCGTCCATTGGCAAGAAAAAAGTCCCGTAGCGAGAAATGCCGCGCTTGTCGCCCAGAGCTTCTTTCAACGCCACGCCGAGTGCAATTCCGATGTCTTCAACGCTGTGATGACCGTCAACTTCCAAGTCGCCCTTGCAAGTGACCTTCAAGCCAAATTTCCCGTGCGACGCGAACAAGTTCAACATGTGGTCGAAAAAGCCAATACCCGAAGAAATTTCTGGCCTGTTCTTGCCCTTGTCGTCTAACTTCAACTCGACCTTAATTTTAGTCTCGTTCGTCTTGCGATTAACTTTGCCGATTCTCATTGTTCGACCTCCAAAAAATTTTTTATCGCGGCAAAAACTTCGTCGTTCTCGGTGCGCGTCCCGATTGAAATTCGCAAGCAGTTCCTCAGCCGCGACGAACTCGGCGAAAAATATCTTATGCCAATGTCCAGCGACTCAAGATAATTTTTAAGCTCCTCCGCCTTGTCTAATCTGAACAGGATAAAATTTGTCTCCGACGGAAAGACTTCGACGCCGCGCAGAGTTTCAAGCCGCTCGAACATGCGCTTGCGCTCGGCGATTGTCATTTGAAGACGCGGAATAAATTCGTCGCGCATTTGATAGACGATGTCCGCCGCCGCCAAGCTCAACTTGTTCATGTGGTAGGGCATAAAAGTTTTGTTAATCATGCGCGTAACGTCGGCTTGCGCAATCATGTAGCCGACGCGCGCGCCCGCCATGCCGTAAGCTTTCGAGAAGGTGCGGGCGACAATCAAGTTCGGAAATTTTTTAACGAGATTGACCGCCGAGCGTCCGTAGAATTCAACGTAAGCCTCGTCGAGCAGGAAGGCGCAGTCAATCGACGCGGCGATTTTCTCAATCTGCGCGGGCGTCAAGGCGTTGCCGGTCGGGTTGTTGGGGTTGCAGACGACGGCGAGACTTGCCCCGACTTCGCGAATCGTTTTGATAAAGTCGTCGACGTTGAGATTAAATTTCTCGTCCAAGTCAAAGGACACGCCTTCAGCGTCCGCCGCCTTCGCATAAATTTTGTACATGGAAAAACTCGGTTGCGGATAAACTATCTTGTGACCTGCGCCGCCGAACGCGTGGAAAACTTTTTCTATAATCTCACTCGAACCGCCGCCCAATAAAATTTGTGAAGGCTCAACCGAAAAATTTTTGGCAAGCTGCTCAACCAGCGAATAATATTCCTCGTTTGGGTAGCGATTGAACGCGAGCATTGCCAATCGATTTATCACGCGCTCTTCGACGAGCGGCGGCAAATTCAGCGTCGATTCGTTCGCGTTGACCTTGATTCGATAATTTTTCTCCACGCCGTCATACGACGGCATTTGGTCAAGTTCATTTCTGTAATTCAACATTTGCAAAACCTCTTGAAAAAATTTTTAGCCATTATAGCACAAAAAAATCCCCGACGTTAATCAGGGACTTTCAGCGGCGAAAATTTTTTACTCGAAGATTTCAACCGCGCTAAAGAAAATCGGAATTTCCCGCGCAGAGCTTTCTGGGCTGTCGGAGGCGTGCACGGCGTTATGAGTTTTATCGGCGGCGAAGAGTTTGCGAACGGTGCCTTCTGCCGCCTCAGCGGGGTTGGTCGCGCCGTTAAGCTCGCGAACTTTTTTAATCACGTTTTCGCCGCTCAAGACCAAAGCCATAATCGGCGCACTCGTCATGAACTCAACCAACGCGGGATAATACGGGCGTCCAATGTGTTCGACGTAATGAATCGCGGCGAGTTCGGGCGTCATCTTCATGACCTTTGCCGCGACGATTTTAAAGCCCGCGTCCTCGTAAATCTTCAAAATGTCGCCCGCGTGATTCTTCCCGAAGGCGTCCGGCTTAATAAGCACCAGTGTT
>CAMYWI010000241.1 GCA_947302675.1 uncultured Selenomonadales bacterium
ATTTCCCCGAAGTCCCGCTTGACGAATTCACCCCGCCCACTTACGACGAGTGGAAAGAGGCGTGTATCGCGCTTTTGAAGGGCGCACCGTTCGAGAAGAAACTTTTCACCAAAACTTACGAGGGCATTACCTTTAGTCCAATGTATTTCCACGCGGACACGGAACCGATTCAGCCCGCGCAGTCCTATCCTGGCATGGGCGATTATCTGCGCGGCGTTGAGGCAAATGGTTATGTCAATGCGCCGTGGGGTATCGCGCAAGCTTGCGACGAAACTCTTCCAAAAGAAAATAACGAACTCCTCAAGCGCGAGATTGAAAAAGGCTCCACGATTTACAATGTCAAAGTCGACTGCGCGACCCGCAAGGCGAAGGACGCCCGCGAGTGTGAACATATCGGCAAGGGCGGCGTCAGCTTGACCACGCTCGGCGACGTTACGGCACTGCTTAAAGATCTCAAGCTCGATACCTATCCGCTTTACGTTTACACCGGCGAAAGTGCCCTGCCGCTCCTCGCGCTGATTGTCGCGGCTGTCAAGAAGAATGGCGGCGACTTTTCTAAACTGCGCGGCGTCATTGGAGCGAATCCCATTGGCGAATACGCGGCTAACGGCTGGCTCGGTCAAGATTTGGATAAACTCTTCGACGAGGCGGCGACGGCGGCGAAATGGACGATTAAAAACGCGCCCGCTGTCAAAACGCTCTTTGTTAAAAGCGACGTCTTCAGCGACGGCGGCGCAAATGATATTCAAGAAGTCGCCTACACGGTCGCGGCGGGCGTCGCTTATCTGCGCGAACTTTTGAAACGCGGCTTGACCATTGACGAGGCGGCGTCTCAAATTATGTTCGGCTTTTCAATGGGCGCGAACTTTTTCTTGCAGATTGCCAAGCTCCGCGCGGTTCGTCCGATTTGGGCGCAGATTGTTAAAGAATTCGGCGGCAACGAAGAATCGCAGAAGATTCACATTCACGGACGCCCCGCGAAATTCTTCAAGACTGTTTATGATCCTTACGTCAACATGCTCCGCGATACCACAGAACTTTTCAGCGGCGTTGTCGGCGGCGTCGACAGCTTTGAAAATTCGACGTTCGATGAGCCTGTTCGCAAGGGCGACGAGTTCAGCCGTCGTATCGCCCGCAACATGCAGATTATCTTGCAAGAAGAATTCGGCTTGTTGCAACCGATTGACCCCGCCGGCGGCTCGTGGGCTGTCGAAACTTTGACCAAAGAGATTAAGGAAAAAATTTGGGCGGAGTTCCAAGTTATCGAGGGCAAGGGCGGTATCGTCGCCGCGCTCAAGGAAGGCTATCCGCAAGACGCAATCGCCAAAGTTTTGGACGCCCGTTTCAAGGCGGCGGAGACGCGCAAAGATCGTATTGTCGGCATGAATATGTATCCCAACGTCAAAGAGGAGCGCATTGACGCCCGCGCCGAGTCTCAAGCCGACAACATGAAAATTCGCAAGCTCACCATTGACGTTTATCTTTCGACCGTCGACGCCAAAGACGCGCTCGCCAACGTCAAAGCCGACAACGCCGAATCAATCATTGCGGCGGCGGAAAAGGGCGCGACGACTGCCGAACTTCGTAAAGCTCTTGGCACGGCGGAAGTTGCGGAGATTAAAAATATCGAGGCGCACCGTTGGAGCGAACGTTTCGAGGCTCTTCGCGAGAAGACAGAGAAATTCAAAGCCGAGACTGGCGACAACGTTAAAGTCTTCCTCGCGAACATGGGACCGATACCGCAACACAAAGCCCGCGCAGATTTCACCAGAGGCTTTTTGCAAGTCGGCGCGTTCCAAGTTTTGGGCAACAACGGTTTCGCGACTGTCGACGAGGCGGCGGCGGCGGCTAAAGAATCGGGCGCGGATGCGGTTGTCATTTGCTCGACCGACGCGACTTATCCCGAAATTATTCCCGCACTCGCTCCAAAACTTCATGAGGCTCTGCCCAATGCGACAGTCTTCTTGGCGGGCGCGGCTCCTGCCGACTTGAAAGCGACCTACGACGCGGCGGGCATTGACGAATATATCCACGTCAAGGCGAATTGCTATAAAATTCTCCAAGCACTTCAACAGAAAAAGGGGATGTAATGATGGCTGAGTATAAAAATCCGGACTTCACGCAAATTGGTCTGAGCGACGCCCCGACTTCTGACGCGGCGGAGTGGAAGGCGAAGTTTGAACAGGCGGCTAAGGAAGATTACGACAAGCTGATTTATAAGACAATGGAGCATGTGCCGGTTAAGCCGCTTTACACGCACGACGAATATGAGCACATGAATCACCTTGACTTTGTGAGCGGCATTCCGCCGTTCCTGCGCGGTCCCTACGCGACAATGTATGTCTTCCGCCCGTGGACGGTTCGTCAATACGCGGGCTTTTCGACGGCTGAAGAATCCAACGCCTTTTATCGCCGCAACCTCGCCGCAGGTCAAAAGGGTTTGTCGATTGCGTTTGACTTGCCGACGCACAGAGGTTATGACGCAGATAATCCGCGCGTCTTCGGTGACGTTGGCAAGGCGGGCGTCAGCGTCTGCTCAATGCTCGACATGAATATTTTGTTCAGCGGCATTCCGCTTGATCAAATGTCCGTGTCAATGACAATGAACGGCGCAGTCCTGCCGATTCTCGCGTTCTTTATCCAGAGCGGCATTGAACAGGGCGTCGACAAGTCAATCCTCAACGGCACGATTCAAAACGACATCCTCAAGGAATTCATGGTGCGCAACACCTACATTTACCCGCCCGATATGTCAATGCGCATCATCGGCGACATTTTCGAGTACACGACCAAATACATGCCGAAGTTCAATTCGATTTCAATCAGCGGCTACCACATGCAAGAGGCGGGCGCGCCGGCTGATATTGAGCTGGGCTACACGCTGGCTGACGGTCTCGAATACATTCGCACGGGCATTAACGCCGGCTTGAAGGTTGACGCCT
>CAMYWI010000242.1 GCA_947302675.1 uncultured Selenomonadales bacterium
CATTGCATTCCGGCTTGCCCCTACAAAAAAGTTTACTACAACTGGAAGACCAACAAGGCGGAGAAGTGCACGTTCTGTTATCCGCGCCTCGAAAACGGCTTGCCGAGCGTCTGCACGGATACTTGTGTCGGGCGTATTCGCTACATGGGCATTTTGCTTTACGACATGGACGCGGTTCACGACGCCGCCAAGACTGCCGACCCCAAGATGATTTATGCGAACGTTCTCGGCTTAATCAAAGATCCAACTGACCCCGAAGTTTTGGAATCTGCGCGGCGCGAAGGAGTTTCGGAGGCTGTTTTGAACGCGGCAAAAATTTCTCCTGTCTATCAGCTCATCAAGGGTTGGAACTTGGCGTTGCCGCTCCACCCCGAATTTCGGACGTTACCAATGGTTTGGTATATCCCGCCGCTTTCGCCAATCGCCAAAAAGTTTGAAGACAAAGTTTATCTGCCGAATTCGGAGGCAATGCGAATCCCCGTTAAATATCTCGCGGAACTGTTCACGGCGGGCAACACGAACATAATTATGCAAGTCCTTCAACGGCTCCTCGACATGCGGACGGTCATGCGGCGCAAGGAAATTGGAGAGGCTCCTCCGCAAAACTTGGAGTTCGACGCTTACGAGTACGAGAAAATGTACAAGCTCCTTGCCATTGCGAAATATTCCGAGCGAATCAAATTGCCGGCGGGCGTTCAGGGCAAGACGCATGACGCGATGCGCGAACTGCAAGGCACGGCGGGTTATGCTTGTCCCGGAGGATTTTGCTAATGGAAGAGTATAAAAAGATTTTGAGAATTGCGGCGTTTCTTTTGGAGTATCCCGACGCCGCGTGGTGGGAAGAGTTTTCGGAGTATCGAGCCGCCGCGCAGGAGCTAAAGAATCAGCAAACGCGCGAGGTTTTTCATGACCTGTTCGATTACGTAGAGGGCGTCGGCGCGAAGGAGTACGAGCAAGATTACGTTCGCAAGTTCGATTTCTCGCAGAACACGAACCTTTACTTGACGACGCACAACCGCACGGACTTTGGCAAGCAGTCAACCGAAATGCACGACTTCAAACAGCTTTTCCTTGATAACGGCTACGATTTGCAAAAGGAACTGCCCGACTATTTGCCCGCGTTGTTGGAATTGGCGGTGACCGTCGAACCCGCGCAGGCAAAAAAAATCCTCGACACGGCGCAGGCGAAGATTGAACTTCTGCGCGACCGCTTTATCGAGGCGAAGTTGCCGCAAGTCTTTTTGCTGGACATAATCCTTTCGCAAAACGCGGCTTTGGAGGTGAACAATAAATGAGCGGATTTTTCTGGGGCGCGTTGCCCTATATCGCTATAACCGTTATGGTCGTCGGCACGATTTATCGCTATTGGACGGGCGAGCGCGGCTGGACAAGCAAGAGTAGCGAGTTTCTGGCTAAAGACAGCTTGAAGGTTGCCGGTCCCATGTTTCACTTGGGGCTTGTAATGGCACTCGGCGGACACGTCATCGGCATTTTAATTCCTAAGGCTTTGACGGACGGCGTTGGAATTTCTGAGCACGTCTATCACATAATCGCGTTGGCGGGCGGCATCCCCGCTGGTCTGTTATTTTTCGGCGGCTTTTTCTTGCTTATGCGTCGTCGCTTTGACAACCCACGAATGAGCGTTAATACTAGCAAAATGGACGGCGTGATTTATTTCGTCCTGTTCCTTACGCTTATAACGGGCTTTGGCGGTACGCTCCTAAACGCCGTCGGACTTTTGGGCGACGAGTTCAATTATCGCGAATGTATCAGCCCGTGGTTTAGGTCAGTTCTCGTAATGAGTCCCGACGTTGAGTTAATGGCGGACGTTCCGTTAATTTTCAAGGCGCACATGATTATGTGGATGCTCACGGCGATTCTGTTCCCGTTTACGCGCCTAGTTCACTGTCTTAGTTTCCCCTTTGAATATTTTATGCGAAGTTCAATAATCTATCGCAGAAAATGATTTAGTTAAAGGTTTGTCGATAAGGTGACGTGGCGAATATCGCCGCAGGTTGAAGAGACGATTATTTTGCGGTAAAATTTCTTGCAAAAGGAGGAAAGATTTATGATAAGCAAGGGAATAATATTGGCGGGCGGGAGCGGGACGCGCCTCTACCCGCTGACGGAAGTCGTCTCGAAACAACTAATGCCGGTCTTCGATAAGCCGATGATTTACTATCCGCTTTCGACTTTAATGCTCGCGGGCATTCGCGAAATTTTAATCATAACGACGCCGCAGGACAGTCATTTATTCAAGGCGTTGCTCGACGACGGCTCGCAACTCGGCTTGAAAATTTCATACGCGGTTCAGCCCAAGCCCGAAGGTCTCGCGCAGGCATTTCTAATCGGCGAGGAGTTTATTGACGGCGAGGGTTGCGCGTTGGTTTTGGGCGACAATATTTTTTACGGCGCGGACTTTGCAAAGTTGGTTCAGCGGGCGGCGGCTCACGACGAGGGCGCGACTGTCTTTGCGTACTACGTAAACGACCCGCAGAATTATGGCGTGGTGGAGTTCAATCGCGAAACGGGGCAAGCCGTAAGTCTTGAAGAAAAGCCGAAGGAGCCGCGCTCGAATTATGCGGTCACGGGGCTTTACTTCTACGATAAAAACATTGTCGACGTGGCAAAAAAAATCAAGCCGTCGGCTCGCGGCGAGCTTGAAATTACTGACGTGAATAAAATTTATTTGGAGCAGGGGACGTTGCGCGTTGAGAAAATGCGGCGCGGCTATGCTTGGCTCGACACGGGGACGCATGACTCACTGTTGCAAGCGGGCGCGTTCGTGCATACGATTCAGACGCGGCAGGGCTTGAAAATTTCTTGCATTGAGGAAATTTCCTATCGCATGGGCTACATTGACGCCGCGCAACTTTTGAAACTTGCCGAGCCGCTCGCCAAGAATGAGTACGGAAAATATTTGCAACGTCTAGCGCGGTG
>CAMYWI010000243.1 GCA_947302675.1 uncultured Selenomonadales bacterium
TAATAAAAGTCTTGCAACATTTCGGAGTAAAAGAGTTGCAGGCTATCTACGAAAAAAATCCCGAAACTGACGATAAATTGAATTGGAAAAAACTTCAAAAGCTGGCGAAAAATTATGAGATCAACAGTTCGGTAATCCACCCGACCGTTGACGAAATGCGCGAGATTGAATACCCCGCCATAGCAAAAATGACGGACGGCGGTTATATTGCCGTCGGGAGTATGAACGACGAAGTAATTTTGGTAATCGACCCGCGAGAGAATAGACCAAAAGCTATTCCAATCAAGGATTTTTTGGAGAGCTGGACGAGCGAAATGCTCATCTTCTCGGCGGAGTTGAGTTGGACTTACATCAAAAAGCAGTATAACCTCGACTGGTTTTTGAAAGTAGTCAAGCGTTACAAGAAACCGCTTATCGAAGTTTTGGTCGCGTCGTTTTTTATCCAACTCATGGGTATCGTCTTCCCGCTCATCACGCAGGTTATAATCGATAAAGTCATTGGCAACGACGGCATTTCGACGCTGACCGTTATCGGTTGCAGCATGGTCGTTTTCTTTTTCATGCAATCGCTTTTGACGGGCTTGAAGACTTACATCCTCAACCACACGACTAACAAACTCGACGCGATTTTGGGCACGAGATTATTTCGACATTTAATCGCACTGCCCTTGCCTTACTACGAAAGAAAACGTGTCGGCGAATTGCTCATGCGTATCGACGCCCTTAGCCGCGTCCGCGACTTCTTTACCGGCTCCGGCTTAATGTCGGTTCTCGATGCGTTCTTCTCAATCGTCTTTATCGCGTTCATGTTCTGGTATTCGGTGCCGTTGACACTAATCGCACTAGCTACAATTCCGCTTTATCTAGTTCAGCTTTGGGCACTGCCGATAATTCGCGGTAAACTCGGCGGTCTCTGGCGTACAAGAGTCGCCAACAACGCATTTTTGGTCGAATCAATAACAAATATTGAAACGGTCAAAGCATTGGCAGTCGAGCCGCAATTCGTCAATCGCTGGGAAAATCTCATTGCACGTTATATCCGCGCAATGTTTGAAATGTCGAAGTTCCGCCTGTTCATTCAAACTTTCCGAGCCATAGTTGAGGCGTCAATCACAATGGCAATTCTCTGGTACGGCGGTCGCATGGTTATGAACGGCGAGTTAACGCTTGGTCAATTAATCGCGTTCCAAATGATTTCGCGTCAAGCACTCGGTCCCTTGTCAAATCTCTTGATGATGTGGTGGCATATCATTATGTTCAAGTTCGCGCTCAAACTTATCGGCGACATTTTGAACACGCCAATGGAACCGATTGTTCAGGAATTGGGCAAGCGCGGTGCGGAGCGAATTGACGGCGCAATTACTATGAGTGACGTTTCCTTCCGATATCGAGTTGACTTGCCACTTGTCTTGAAGAATATAAATCTGACGATTCAGCCTGGACAAAAAATCGGCATCGTCGGGCGTTCCGGCTCCGGCAAGTCCACGCTTACTAATCTTGTGCAAAACCTTTACATTCCCGAAGAAGGGCATATCGTTATCGGCGGCGTCGACACGCGCGAGGCAAATCTCGGCTGGTTGCGCGACCAAATCGGTGTCGTTATGCAGGAAAATTATCTCTTCAACTCAAGCGTGCGCGATAACATTGCAATTAGCCGCCCAACTGCTACTATGGACGAAATTATTCGTGCGGCGCGCTTAGCAGGTGCTCACGATTTTATTCTGGAGCTTAAGGAAGGTTACGATACCAAAGTCGGCGAGCGCGGCGATTCGCTTTCTGGCGGTCAACGTCAACGCGTCGCCATTGCCCGCGCACTTTTAGCTAACCCGCCGATTCTGATTTTCGACGAGGCAACGAGCGCACTCGACTACGAATCCGAACGAATTATTTTCAACAACATGGGAGCTATCGGGGCGCAAAGAACTATGCTTATCATTGCCCACAGACTTAGCGCAGTGCGTCGTTGTGATAAAATTATCGTCATTGACAAGGGCGAAATCGTCGAGAGCGGCACTCACGAACAACTCATGAAACTTGGTGGGCTTTATCGTTACCTTCACGATCAGCAAGAAAGCAGAGGTTAAGCGCAATGAAAAAAACTTTACAAAAATTTTTCCACTGGCTCCTTCACGGCGAGGACAGGGAAAAAGAAACAGAATTCTTGCCGGCGATACTCGAAGTAACGGAGACGCCGCCATCACCGACGGGGCGGCTCGTCATGTGGACGATTTTATTATTAGTGGTCGTCGCGCTGGCGTGGTCGTATCTCGGACACATTAACGAAGTCGCGGTTGCGGCGGGTAAAGTCATTCCTTCCGGACAGATTAAAACTATCCAAGTTAAAAACAAAGGCATAGTCAAAGAGATTAACGTCGAGGAAGGGCAAATCGTTCAGGAAGGCGAAGTCTTGGTTGTGCTTGACCCGACGACGACTTCTGCCGATTACGACAGCTTGAGGAAACGCGCCGCTTATTACAAACTCGATATTCAGCGGTTGACGGCGGAGCTTACTCAACAGCCTTTCGTGCCCGAAGAAGACCCCGACCTTGAGCCGCATGACCTTGCGGCGGAAATGGCTCTTTATCAAAGCCGAACAAACGATTATCAAACACAGCGTCAAAGTCGCGAAGACGTTATCGAGCAGAGAATTGCGCGGCTCCAAGCAACTCAAGCCTCCTACGAAAAATACGCGGAAGTTTTGGCTATCGCGCAGGAAAAAGAGGCTCGCCTCATTGAGCTTAGCGAACAGAACGCAATTTCTCAATTCCAACTCCTTGAGCAACAGCGCGAGACGATTGAATACGCCAAGAACGCGCAGGCGGAACTTGATTCGATTAACAGCATCCGCGCAGAGATCGCTGAGGCGCAACAAAACCTTGCCAACGTCGACGCGTCCTATCACAAGGACATTATGACGGCACTTGTCGAGGCGAA
>CAMYWI010000244.1 GCA_947302675.1 uncultured Selenomonadales bacterium
TTGTAAGTGCCGCGCTTGTCCCTGCAAAGCTCCATAACCGCGCCGATATTATCACTCGGCACAATGACGGTTGCCTTAACCATAGGCTCCTCGATAAATTTAATCTCGGTGACGGGCGGCAGGGCGGCGGGATTGTCAATCGTGAAAACTTCGCCGTCAGTCTTGTGAACTTTGTAAACGACGCTCGGCGCAGTCGTGACGAGTTTCAACTTGTACTCGCGCTCCAAACGCTCCTGAATAACGTCCATGTGCAAAAGTCCCAGAAAACCGCAACGAAAACCGAATCCGAGCGCGGCAGAAGTCTCCGGCTCATAGACAAGGGCGGCGTCGTTTAGTTGAAGTTTTTCTAGCGCGTCTTTTAAATTGTCGTAGTCAACGCTGTCAGTAGGATAGAGTCCGCAGAAAACCATAGGCACGGGCGCACGATAGCCCGCCAACGCTTCGGCAGGGTTCTTGGAAGTGGTGACGGTATCGCCAACGCGAATGTCGCGAACATTTTTAAGACTGCCGCAAATGTAGCCGACCTCGCCCGCGCAGAGTTCATCAAGCTCCGTCATTGCGGGCGAGAAAATTCCAATCTCCGTCGCCTCGAATTCTTTGCCCGTCGCCAAAAGTTTCAGCTTGTCGCCCTTCTTAACACTGCCGTCAAAAATTCTCACGTGAGCAACTGCGCCTTTGTACGAATCAAAATACGAATCAAAGATCAACGCTTGCAGAGGCTTGGAGTTATCACCTTCGGGCGGCGGAATTTTATTGACAATCGCCTCTAAAATCTCGTCGACGCCCGCGCCGGTCTTAGCAGAGCATTGAACGGCGTCGCTCGCGTCAAGCCCGATTGTCTCCTCAATTTCTGCGCGGACGCGCTCAACGTCGGCACTGGGCAAATCAATTTTGTTAATGACTGGAACAATCTCCAGGTCGTGCTCAAGCGCGAGGTAGACATTGGAAAGAGTTTGCGCCTCGACGCCTTGAGTCGCGTCGACGACGAGCAAAGCCCCTTCGCAAGCGGCGAGACTGCGCGAGACCTCGTAGGTAAAATCGACGTGACCGGGCGTGTCAATCAGATTGAGTTGATAAGTTTCGCCGTCGCGGGCGGTGTACTTCAAGCGAACGGTCTGCGCCTTAATCGTGATGCCGCGTTCGCGCTCAAGCTCCATGTTGTCTAGGAATTGTTCGTTCATGTCGCGTTTCTCGACGGTGCCAGTCATTTCAATCAGGCGGTCGGCGAGCGTCGACTTGCCGTGATCAATGTGCGCTATGATTGAGAAATTTCTAATCCTGTCGTTCAAAAAAATCCTCCTAAACCTTTTACAATGTGGTCGTGAATCATTGGCTTGCCTCCGCGAAGTTTATTCCTGCCGCTTGCGCCAATTTTTTTAGACGATAGACGGGCAAACCGACGACGTTTGACCAATCGCCGTGAATTTTTTCTATGAACTTAGTCGCGCCGCCCTGCAGTGCATACGAACCAGATTTATCAAGCGGCTCGCCCGTCGCCACGTACTCGCGAATTTCTTCCGCCGTCATTTCTCCGAAGAAAACTTCCGTGACTTCCGCCGCCGTAAAAACTTTTCCGCCCGCGCAGATTGCCAAGCCCGTTATGACCTCGTGCCTTTTGCCAGAAAGGCGAGCCAACATTTCCTCCGCGCCCTTGATACCGTCGGGCTTTCCGAAAATTTCTCCGTCAAGCACGACGATTGTATCCGCGCCGATAACAATCGCGCTGGGATTTTTCGCGGCGACCGCGCTTGCCTTGAGCTTTGCATTTTCAACGGCTAAAGTTTTCGGGCTGTCGGAGCTTTGAACCTCCTGCGCGTCGCTGACTTCTACGACGAAACTTTTACACAGCTTGCGGAGGAGTTCATGTCTGCGCGGCGAGCCAGATGCGAGAATAATCATTGCGTCGCCTCCAACATTTTTAATCAAAAAAATCTTGCGGAATAATAAAGCGCGTCAACATGCGCCGGTAATTTCTGATAAAATTTTTATGGTGCGGCTCAAGCTTAAGCCGTCCAGTTTCAACCGCATGATTGAGCAAGTCGCCTGTCGAATCGTCGCGCCGCGACTTCGCCATTGTCTCCATAATCGCATCGGAAAAACTTGTGCCCGAACGGTCGCTAACATACAAAAAGCACGGGTACGAGTACGGAAAATATTTGTCGCTCAACAGCCCGTCGAAGACCCTTTTAATCATCGTCAAAAACTCTTCGCGCAGATAAAGTTCGTTGAACGTGAGATTTTCTTTAACAAGCTCTATCGTCAAAAAAACGTTGTAGCCTTCAACCCGCGCAGAAATTCTCAAGACGACAATCCTGCAGTCGTAGGCGTCAAAAAAATCTTCCGTACAACTTTCGCCATTGCGCACGCGCACGAACATATTCACGAGTTTTGGAAACGGGTCGCTCAAAATCTCGCTGAAAATAAATTCGTAAGCGTTGAAACCCTCCTTGACCTTCAACGTGACGAAACCGCACTCCACGCCGTCATAGGTAATCTTTAATTTCTCGCCAATCATAATCAGCCCTCCGACTTTTCAGCCGATATTTTTTTCTTGAAACGCTCTGGGAACTCTTTTTTCCACATTTCCAAAGTTATGTAGCGCGTGTTGTATTTCCGAATGAGATAGCGGATTTCCTCGTGTTTCTCTTTGCTCATGGGCGGACAGTCTTCGTCAAAAACAATCGGGCGACCTTTGAGCGCGGCAATCTCAGCTTTCTCCTCCGCCGTCAGCGGTTCGCCAACTCTCCGCGTGTAATATTCCAAGTTTTCCTCCGTAGGCATAATAATCGCTCCTTTCATCTTCTGTAGCCTCGCGAGCGGAAATAAGTCTAATTCTGTTACTTCGCTCAGTGTAAATCACAAACAAAATATTATCAACCATACCGATAACTTTTCGGCGCGATTCGTCAAATGAATGTTCA
>CAMYWI010000245.1 GCA_947302675.1 uncultured Selenomonadales bacterium
TCGGGGATATTTGTCAAAGTGCCGACGGGTTTTTTGCAGGAGCTTTTAAAATTATCAAGCTCGTCGTTTTCTTCGCTAACAAGGCTGATACCCTCGCTGACTTTTTCGCCGAGCACTTCGCCTATTGCCGTCAAACTCTCCTTAGCCACTTGCAACAACAAATCGTTTGTCGCCATAAGAATTCCTCCTTTATGAGCTTTTAGCTTTTTCTGACAGCTTTAAGGGAGCGCGGCAATGTAATCAATCGGCCAGAAAATCAGCGCGGCCTTGCCCTTAACCAACTCAAGCGGCACAAAGCCCACGTCTGGAAAGCGCGAGTCGAGAGAATTCCGCCGATTGTCGCCGCAGACAAACAGCGTACCTTCGGGCACGGTTTGCTTGGGATATTCGGTGCGCGTCTTCTCGGCGATGTAATCCTCGTTGACAATCGCGTCGTTCACGAAAACATGACCGTCCTTAATCTCAATCGTGTCGCCGCCGACCGCGATAACCCGCTTGATAAAGTCGCGGCTGTGGTCTCGCGGATAGCGGAAGATGACAACTTCACTACGCATGGGGTCGCGCCAATGATAAATGAATTTGTTGACAACAAGCCGCTCGCCGTCCTGCAATGTCGGCTGCATACTCGGTCCGTCCACCACGTACAGCTCCACTATGAAATATCTGATAAAAATCGCGACTAGCACCGCCGACGTGATTGACACTATCCAACTTCTGACTTCTTCGTTTAGGATTGAACTCATAAAAATCTCCTCGTGAATTGTTTTCCGATTTTATTCTGCCAATAGAAAATTTTTCCTGCCGTCAATTTGCAAGCCGCGAAGAATTAACATATTGAAGAGGTCGACGCCGACGATTTGAACTTGAAAATCTTCCGCGCGATAGAAACTTTCAGCGACATTGGGCGGGCAGAGTAGAAAAATTTTCTTCGCGCTGTATTTTTTTGCGTAGGCAAACATCTGATACATGTCGCCCGAAGAAATTTCAAACTTCCATTTCGTGTCGAGGATAAATTTTTCGTCGTCTCGCTCAAGAATAATATCGGGCTTGAGTTTATAATCTCGTGAATTGTCGAATAAATATTTCTCGCTGACTTGAATCTTGACGGTGAACTTGTCGGAGAAAAATTTTCTGACGTGCTCGGCAACGTAAGCCTCGAAAAGTTTGTTCATGTCGAAGAGCAACGCCAAAGCCTCCGCCTTGCCCGCCGCCGTTGTGAAACTTTTGCCCGCTAAAAAAATTCTCGTCCAGTTCATGACGGCTTTGTACTCGCGATTTGTCCTGCCGATAAAAACTTCCGCAAAGTCCTTGCGGTAATTGAGCGACTGCGCGACCGAATCGAAATCGCCGAGCAACCGACTTGCCAATCTGAAATTTTTATTGTCGCGCGTCGAGTGCAGGAGCTTGAAAAGCGTCGCCTTAATCAAGCGGTGTTCGGCGCGGTCAAGGTTGTACTCGTCAAACGCCACGAAAAATTTTTCACGGTGCGCGAAGTTGCGGCGAAGATTTTCCGCGACGAGCAACTTGCCCTTGAAGAAACTCAAATTTTCCTCGCGCACGACGTACGACGACTTCAGCCCGCGCTTGACCAACTCCGCAACCCTTTCGAGATACGCGCGGATAAAAATTTCATACAGCGGCATTTGCTCCGTCAAAAGTTCGGCGTTGAGGAATTTTTTGCCCGCGAAGTCTTTCAGCGTCCGCAACATTTTCACGACAAGCCCGCGCAGGTCATCAGCGGGCGCGTCGAGTTTCGGCAGAATTTCAATTTGAAAGCCGCTCGGCAACCGAATCACTCCGACATAATTTTTTGCTTGCACGAATACTCCGCTGTTCCGTCGCCAACTCAAGCTTAGAAAGTCGCTCGCCTCCGTGAACTTAATCAGCTCGTCGAAGTTCGGGCAGTCGTCTTTGTAAATTGATTCGTATTCGCGGACGGTCAAAAGATTTTCCATAGTTTGTAACTCTCCGCGTCTTTGAAGGCGTCGGCGTTGATCGTGTAGCGAAATTTTTCCTCGCTCAACTTTTCGCGCGTAATGAATTTATCGCCAAGTACTTCGCGAATCTGTTCGTAGTCGTCGAAGAAATATTCTTGCAATAGCGGAATGATTTTGTTGATAAAAACATTTTCCACGTCGGCGAGCGTCTTGCAGTTGATAAAGTATGCGTGTCCGATTGTGTGTTCACGGTCAAGGAGTGTCTCGATTCGTTCGTTGAGCGTCGTCAACATGTCTTGAAGGTTCACGCCGTCAATGTCAGCTGATAAGAGTTCGGGGCGCGGCATCATCTCGATAAAGTTAAAGCGGCGGCGCAGTGCGGTATCCATGAGCGCGATTGAGCGGTCGGCGGTGTTCATTGTGCCGATTATGTAGACGTTGCGCGGCACCGTGAATTCTTCTTGCGAATATGGCAACGTCGCGGAAATTTCCTCGCGCTTGTCGTCCTCAATCAGCGTTATCAGCTCGCCGAAAATTTTTGAGATGTTCCCGCGATTTATCTCGTCGATTATAAAAACAAAATTATACGCGGGATTCAAAGCGGCAATCTCGCAAAACTTCTTGAAGACGCCACTCGCGACTTCGTAGAAAATATTTCCGTTCGTGACAATAGGCTTGATACCCTCGATAAAATCTTCGTAGCCGTAGCTTTGATGAAACGTCGTGAAACAAATCCTGCCGTCGGTTTTGAGCTGATTATATTCGCGCTTAATCTCGGCGTAGTCGCGTTTAAGAGTGTCGTCGAGTTTTTGATTGCCGCAAATCGCGACGGCGTAGGCAGTTGTCCGATAAGTTTTGCCGGTACCGGGCGGTCCGTAGAGAATTTGATTGAGCGGAAAAGTTATCGTGGGTTTATGAATCTGCGCGGGCGTTGTCGTTACTTCAACTCCCCACAATTCGGGAAAATCTTTTATGCCAAG
>CAMYWI010000246.1 GCA_947302675.1 uncultured Selenomonadales bacterium
AAAGGAAGCTTTATAAGGTTGTTATGAAAATAAACTTCGTCGAACAAAAAATTGCCCTTCAAAACGGGCGTCTTGTTAGAATGAGCAAAGAAGATCTTCGCGTCGGGGTACTTGTTGCGAAGGACGGCAACCGTCGTGAAGAGCATGGACTGTGCGCCCTTGTTGCCGAAATTCGCTCCTGTAATAATTACCTTCATAAAAAATTTTTCCTCCATAATAATTTAATGGTGTAGTCGTTCGTTGAACAAAAAATTTATTCGCCTTGACAGAAAAATTTCCCTGCCTTAGACTGCAGAAAAAAGATTGGAGGAAATTTCATGAGCAGTTTGGAAGTAGGGATTGTGGGCTTGCCGAACGTGGGCAAGTCGACGCTTTTCAACGCGATAACAAAGGCTGGCGCGGAGGCGGCGAATTATCCTTTCTGCACGATTGAGCCGAACGTCGGAGTTGTCGCCGTGCCCGATTCGCGGCTCGAAGTCTTGACGAAACTTTACAGCTCGAAGAAGACGACGCCCGCGAGCGTTCGCTTTGTCGACATTGCGGGGCTTGTCAAGGGCGCGTCGAAGGGCGAAGGTCTTGGCAATAAATTTTTGGAGCACATTCGCCAGGTCGATGCGATTGCTCACGTCGTGCGCTGTTTTGACGACGAGAATATCACGCACGTAGCCGACACGATTGACCCGCTCCGCGACATTGATACGATTCAAACGGAGTTGTGCCTTGCGGACTTGGATATTGTCGATAAGCGGCTCGCCAAAGTTGCAAAGCTTTTAAAATCGGGGAGCAAAGACGCGAAACTTGAGGCGGAGATTTTGGAGCGCGTCAAAAATTTTTTGGACGAGGCAAAACCTGCGCGAGGTTTGAATTTATCAGCGGAAGAACTTTTCACGATACGCGACGCAAATTTGTTGACGCTCAAGCCGACGCTGTACGTTGCCAACGTCGCGGAAGAAGATTTGTTGGAAGAAAATTCTTACGTCAAAAAAGTTCGCGAGCTTGCCGCGCAGGAGGGAGCGCAAGTCGTAGTTATCTGCGCGAAGGTCGAGTCGGAAATTGCGGAGCTTGACGCGGACGAGGCTAAGGAATTTTTGGCGGACTTGGGGCTTGAGAGTTCGGGGCTTGACAGATTGATTCATGCGGCGTTTGATTTGTTAGGATTAATGACTTTCTTGACGGCGGGAGCTGACGAATGTCGCGCGTGGACGATTGTCAAAGGCACGCCGGCGGTCAAGGCGGCGGGCAAAATTCACAGCGACATTGAGCGCGGCTTTATTCGCGCCGAGATTGTCAACTACGACGACTTGATTAAGCTCGGCTCAATCAACGCCGCCCGCGACAAGGGGCTTGTTCGTCTTGAGGGCAAAGATTACATTATGCAGGACGGCGACGTAACCTATTTCCGTTTCAACGTCTAACAAAATCAAAAAGCGGCTGGCGCAATCGCCCGCCGTTTTTTATTGCAAAAAATTTTCAAAGGGTGTTGATACTTATTTTCAAACGTGGTAAACTGCGCGTAAATCTAAACGAAAATCCTTTTCAGGGAGTGAGAGATTTGACACTTAGTGAAACAAAAACAGGAATGACCGTAAGGATAGATTCAGTCGGCGAATCGAAACTCAAGCAGCGGCTCATGACAATGGGCTTGATACCGGGCACGCGCGTAGAAATTTTGAACTCGGCACCGCTCGGCGACCCAATCGCGCTCCGCCTGCGCTCTTACAACTTGGCAATGCGTAAAGCTGATGCCGCGCAGATTGAAGTCTCACAAGTTTAACAGGAGGTAAGAACATGGCAGCATTATCCGTCGCCTTAACCGGCAACCCCAATACAGGCAAGTCGACAATCTTCAATGAACTGACCGGCGCACGGCAGAAAATCGGCAACTGGCCCGGCGTCACCGTCGATAAAAAGGTCGGTATCGTCGAATACAACGGCAGAAAAATTTCCGTCATTGACCTGCCCGGCACCTACTCAATCAACGCTCGCTCGCAGGAAGAAAAAGTTGTCAGCGATTATTTCAAGGAAAACAAGCCCGATATCGTCGTCAACATTATCGACGCCTCCAACATTGCGCGGAACCTTTTCTTGACAATTCAGCTTATGGAAAACGGAATTCCGCTCATAATCAACTTGAACATGATGGACGAGGCTCAGCGGCACGGCATTAAAATCGACATGAAGAAACTCGAAACCGCTTTTGGTATGCCCGTGACGAACACTGTCGGCAGGAGCAACAAGAGCGTCCGCAAACTTTTGGACGTTTTCACCAACGCCGTTATGACTAATTACGAGCCGAGCAAAATTATCCGCGAGCACATTGACCGCGTGCACAACATTGAGCGGAGCGGCTTGTCGGCGGCGAAGATTGAGGAAGAAATTATTTCCGCGCGGTACGATTTAATTGATAAGATTATGGCGCAAGCGGTCACGGTCAGCGCGGCGGGCAAGACTTTAACAGACAAACTCGACTCGTTCCTTGCAAACGGCGTGTCGTCGCTTGTGTTTATGGTCGCAATCTTCTATCTGATGTTCCAAATCGCGTTCAACTGGATAGGACAACCGCTCGCAGATTTGGTCGGAGAATTTTTTGACGAGACGTTAGCACCGGCGGCGGCAGAGGCAATGGCAGAGGCGGGCGTCGCCGATTGGATGCAGTCGCTCGTTTCCGACGGCATAATCGCAGGCGTCGGCGCAGTTATAAATTTCGTCCCGCTGATTTTTACGCTGTTCCTCTGCTTGAGCTTTCTCGACGGCACGGGCTATATGGCTCGCGTCGCGTTCATAATGGATCCGATTATGCGCCGCGCAGGTTTGACGGGCAAAGGGATTATGCCGCTGATTATGGGCTTCGGTTGCGCAGTCCCCGCGATTATGGGCGCACGTGCACTCGACACCAATAAGGACAGACTGAT
>CAMYWI010000247.1 GCA_947302675.1 uncultured Selenomonadales bacterium
TGCGTGTCTGCGCGTCGACATAGCGTTGAGTTTTGCGAAGGATTTCCTCAACCAGTGCGCGGCTTTCCTCGTCGAGGTTAGGAGGCGCGGCGAGCATGTGAATAAATCATGCTGATTAATCTTCCAATGCCGCGCGAATCGCCGCGACTTCTTGCGCCGTGAATAAGCCTTCGGGCGACTCGCGAATCATTATGTCATGCAGTTGGAGTTTCAAACTTTCCAACTCGACGGGCGGAGCGGTTGCCTTTTCCGATAAAATTATCGTGCGTGTCTGCGCGTCGACATAGCGTTGAGTTTTGCGAAGGATTTCCTCAACCAGCGCGCGGCTTTCCTCGTCAAGTTTCGGCGGCGCGGCGAGCATGTGAATTTTTATCTGCTCGTCAATCGCCTCTTGCTCCAAAGTCCAAAGCCGCATGTGCAAAGCCTCCGCGTTGAAATTCTGCGCGTCGGCGGAATTCAAGCCCTCAACGATATTGTGGTAAGACTGCCAATTTCGGTCAAGCCGGTCAATGTCCTTTTGATAAGCCGCGTACCACTCGCCGAAAATTTTTTGTTGCGTCAAGAGTTCTTCCAGTTGCGCCCGCGAAAGTTTTTCTTGTTGAAGTTGCTCGCGAATTAAAAAGCTCGCGACGAACACGACCAGCAACGCCGCGCAAATTTGCAGAAAAGTTTTTTTGGTCGGCGCGAACTTGTAGAGCAAGCCAAGCGTGACGCCCGCCGCGATTAAAATCAAGTAAATCATGACTCGAACCACAGCGAAAAATTTTGCTCGCGAAAAGTTATCAGCTCGCCGATTTTCGGAGTAAGTAACTCATAACTTTTGCCCGAACTCGCGGCGAGTAAATCTTTATACGGCGCGTTCCACTCGTGGCGGGCAAGCGCGAACTTTCCAGAATGAATCGGCACGACTTTTTTCGCGCGAATATCTTCCGACGCCTGCGCGGTCTCTTCGGGGAGCATGTGTATTGCGTGCCAAGCCAAATTGTACTGCCCGTTCTCCATGAACGCCAAATCGAAACCGCCAAATTTTTTGCCAATGTCCTTGAAGTGCTCCGAGTAACCGCCGTCGCCCGAACAAAAAATTTTTCGCGCAGGAGTAACGAAGGCGAACGCGCACCACTCAGTTGGATTTTGCGTCAACATGCGCCCAGAAAAATGCTGGCTCGGCAAAATATGCGCCGTCAAATCTTTTCCAAAGTCAATCGTCGCGTCCCAATCTTCCTCGATAATTTTATCGGCGTCAAAGCCCCATTGCTCAAAATACTCGCCGACGCCCAGTGGACACAGCACAGTTTTAATCTTCGGCTTGAGCGCACGAATCGTCGGGTAGTCGAGATGATCCCAGTGGTCATGAGTTATCGCCAAAATGTCGAGCGGCGGAAAGTCGGCGGCGTTGTAAATGTTGGTACCCTCGAACGCGCGGTTGACAAAAAAAATTGGCGAGGCGTACGGCGAAAACACCGGGTCAAGTAAAATCTTCCGCCCCGCGAGCTGTAGATAAATCGTCGAATGCCCCATCCAAATTGCGCAATCGTCGTCGCCGAGTGAATTTAAATCTGTCTTGACGGTCGGAAGCGGCGCGGGCGGTATCAATCCCGTCTTGTCGCCGAATAAAAATTTCCACGTCGCCACGATTCGATTTTCCTTCTCCTCAAAATCTTCGCTCATGACTTTGACGGGCGTCAAGCACTCGAAATGATCTTTAAAATAATGCGGCGAGGCCAAAATTTTTTCAAGCCGCGAACCCGTCGGCAACCTTCCAAACTCTGGACGATTCACGTAATAAAAAATTCCGCCGCCCGCCGCCGCAATCAAACCCGACGCTCCGATTAAAAAGTTCCTGCGATTCATACCACTAACTCCAATTTTTTACGGATAAATTCTCGCGCCGCCTCGTGAATCACCGTCTGTTCTATAAAATCGCTCAAGTACTCGTCGAAAATGCCTTCGCGCCGACAAATTTCCTTCAGCCGCGCAAAATTTTCCTCGACCTCAATGCCGTACTCGATTCTGTGTAGTGTTCGCGATAAATCTGCGCGGGTCTCGTGCGTGAAGAGCGTTTTCAGCGCGGCAACCTCCGCCGTGCACTTGCAAGCCTTCACCAACCAAATTTTCGTCGCCAAGTCCTCGCTGAAGTTATCAAAGCCGAATTTTTCCCAAGCAGAAACTGAAATTTCCGCTCTAGAATCGGGCAAGAAATGTATTTCCTTATAAATCGCGTCGTCCAAAAGCTTTACAACGTCCGCCTTCGCCCAAAGTTTTTTCTCGTTGTTAATGAATCGTCCGCGCCGCAAACTTTCAAGCACTTTCACGAACCGCACGTTATAAAATTGCGTCAAGAGCATTCCCGAATCTTTTAGCAGGTGATTCAGCGCGAGCAACGTCGAGTAAAAATTTTCGCCCGTCGTCAAGACTTCTTCCGCGATTATTATCTCGAAAATTTTCGGCGCGGTCGGCAATTCGTCGATTAAATCCGCGCGGAATTTGTCGCAGAGCATTTTTACTTTGTCGGAAGGATCTTTTTGGAGCAATGCAATTCGTGCGGCGGGCAAAATTTTGCGCAAATCTCTCAATAATTTTTCGTTCTCTATCAAAAGCACTGGTATCGGCAAAAAATTAGGCGGCACGAAATTTAAAATCCCGCGCCGCTCTGTATCTTTTAACATGTCAATATCCCCAACTAAATATAAACTCAAGCGGAATCTTTAAGCCTTCGAGAATTGAAACGGGAACTTCATTTTTAATTGCCGCCTTTTCCTCGTCAGTCATCGATTTTAAATCATCTTCGGAAAGCAACATGTATTCATCACTCAAAAAATATTTGCCGTCGCGCAGAAGGTAAACGTCAATAATCTTTGCCCACGGGTCGATAATCCAATACTCGCGCACGCCCTGCGCCTCGTAGG
>CAMYWI010000248.1 GCA_947302675.1 uncultured Selenomonadales bacterium
GCGCGTCGACTTTGATGAGCGAATCGATTGAGTGGATTGGCGGCGAACACGTTTTGGCTAAACGCGCCGCGACGCCTGAACTTCACAATCGGATTATAAAAATCTGCGCGGACTACGAAAAACATTTGCTTGCGGCGGGTCAAGATTGCCGCGCAGGTCAGCCGACGCCTGGAAATAAATTCGGCGGGCTTTCGACGATTGATGAGAAAAGTTTGGGTTGCATAAAAAAAGGCGGCACTCGTCCGATTGTCGAAGTTTTGGAGCAAGCCGAACGCCCGACTAAGCGCGGAGCTATCGTCATGGACACGGCGGGCTACGATATTTCGTCGGTGACTTCGATGGTCGCGGCGGGTTGCAACGCGATAATCTTCACGACGGGGCGCGGTACTCCCACCGGCAACGCGATTGTTCCAGTACTCAAGGTCACCGCCAACGCGCAAACTTTTTCTTGGATGGCGGACAATATCGACGTCGACTTGAGCGGGATAATCGCGGGCGAGCTGACGATTGACGGCGCGAGCGACTTGCTCTTGGAAAAAATTCACGACGTCTGCAACGGGCGGCTCACGAAGGCGGAGGCTTACGGCTTTTCGGATATTGCGGTCGATCACATCTGCAGATTTGTTTAGGGGAGAAAAATTTTGAGTGTGACTTTTGATTTTACGGGAAAAAATTTTGTAGTGGTTGGCGCGTCGTCGGGTATCGGCAAGCAGACGGCGATTGAACTTTCACAGAGCGGCGCGAACGTCTTGGCAATCGGTCGGAACTTGGAGCGGCTCGACGCCTTAAGAGCAAGTTCGCCGATAAGTCTCGTTAAACGCCCGCCGAGAATTTTTACGGAACAACTCGACGTGCTCACGGCGACGGAGGACGATTGGTCGGAAGTCTTGGAAAATTTTACGCGGGCGGTCGGCAGAATCAACGGCGGAGTTTACACGGCGGGCATCTGGGGCTTGACGCCGCTGAATTCCTTTGACGAGTCGCTTGCAAAAAAAATTTTCGACACGAGCTTTTGGGGCGCAGTCAAATTTATTCAATCGGCGACGCGCAAAAAGTTTTCGGACGGCGGCGCGTCGTTCGTCTTGATGAGTTCGGTTGCGGGCGAGTTCGCGGGCAAGAGTTTGTTCGCTTACTCGGCGGCGAAGGCGGCAGTTCAAGCGGCGGTCAAGTCCTTCGCCAAAGAGATTATCCGTAACAAGCACAGGATAAATTCCGTTGCCCCCGCGCTCGTCAAAACCGAAATGACGCAGAATGAACTTTACACGGCGGCGGTCGGCGACAAAATTTCTTCAAGCCAGCTACTCGGCGCGGGCACGGCAAGAGACGTTGCGGGCATGATTTTATTTTTATTGAGCGAACGCGCCGCCTGGATTACGGGGCAAAACTTTTTCGTGGACGGCGGCTATATCGTCGGTTCTTATTTTTAAGGAAGGATTGATTGAGTTGAAGATTTTATTCGTATGCGCGGGCAACACGGGGCGTTCGCCGATGGCGCAATTCATCATGCGGAAGTTGGTCAAGGACGCGGGCTTGAGCGATAAAATTTCGGTGTCGAGTGCCGCGAGCAAGCCGACTTCGGGCGAGCCACTTCATCAAGGTATCGCCTCCAAACTCGGTTTCGAGGAAATTCCTTTCGGCGAACACGTTTCAAGATTCATCACTAAAGAAGACTACGCCGCAAATGATTTAATCGTCTGCATGGACGCGGGCAACGTCGCGCAGGTCAAGGCGATTGTCGGCGGCGACCCCGACGGAAAAATTTCTATGCTCCTCGACCGCGACATTCCTTGGGATAAAAACGGTTTCAAGAAAACTTACGATGACATTCTGCGCGGCTGCCAAGAGTTACTAAAAAAAATCGGCTGACAAAAATTTTTCGCTCGACCAAAAAGTTGAGCGATTTTTTATTGACGCCCCGTGAAGGAAAATTTTATCAGTAAAAAAATAAAGCTTGCCAATCTCTTTGTGTTGAAGACCAGCTGTTCAAAAGTGCTTAAACAAACAAAAAGATATCGCTTGGTAAAAAGTGAAGCGATTTTCGCAAAAAGTGATTGAGCCAAAAACTTGATAATGCGCTTATAATATTCACTATGAATCACGCGAAATACTTTTCTAATTGGGAGATGATTCCGTTGGACTAATGGAAAATGATTTCAACTACTGAAACAAGGAGGTTTTTATCATGAGTAATAAAATTTTTGTTATAAGAACAGTTTCAAATATGCCCCCCCCCATATGGTAGCTTAAAAGTTTTTCAATTTGACCTGCAAAGGTTCGTTGCACTTACCGATTTTACGCAAGAGCAAGAGGGCGGCGCGTATCTTATCAACAACGCCACAGACCTTTCCAATCTCGCGACCTTCGTGAACGGCGGCGGCAACACTTCGGGCTTAACTTTCAAGCTCACGGATAACATTGTTCTCGACGCGGAAAACCAAATTCATATCGGCACGAGCGATTACAAGTTCAAAGGAATTTTCGACGGCGACGGCAAGAAAATCACTGTCAGCTACAACGCCACAGCCGATAATTGCGCCCTGTTCAATTACGTTGACGGCGCGACTATTCAAAATCTCACCGTTGACGGCTCCATTACCACTTCCGCGAAATATGCGGCAGGTATCGTTGCGCAAACTTCAGGCGCAACAAATATCACCGATTGCACAAGCTCCGTCACGATTAACAGTACAGTTTCAGGCGACGGCACTCACGGCGGCTTTGTCGGTGTAGGCGGCGGCACGCTCACAATCACCAATTCCGCTTTCAACGGTAAATTGCTTGGCACGTCAACCAACAGTTGCGCGGGATTCGTCGGCTGGGGAGGAAGTAGCACCGTCACTATCAACAACAGCCTCTTTGCCCCGAAGCAAAACACTGTCGACGCAAGCGG
>CAMYWI010000249.1 GCA_947302675.1 uncultured Selenomonadales bacterium
AATGCCGACGTAGCCCACGCCGATATCTTTAATTTTTTGCGCGACCGCGCGAGTTATCAGCGTGCCGTTTGTCGAGAGCGTCGGGCGAATATTTTTCTGTGCGGCATAAGCGGCAAGCTCAAAAAAATCCTCGCGAATTAACGGCTCGCCGCCCGAAAATAACAACACGGGAACTTTGAACTCCGCCAAGTCATCAATAAATTTCTTAGCCTCAGCCGTCGTCAGTTCGTCCTTGTACTTGCGCGAGTCCGAATCCATGTAGCAATGTCGACATTTCAAATTGCAAGTGCGCGTCGAATTCCAAACGACAACCGGACCCATGCCCGCCGCTGCGCCGTTAGTCATGCGGTGCGCGTCCTTCGTGTAGCGCAAGGTGTCACCAAAATAATTTTCGGCAAACAGCAACTTTGTCACGCTTATCATAGTTCAATCCCTTTCAACAGAATTTTTATCTTGAGCCGAATATTTTCTTGAAACGAAATTTCCAGCTTGCTGAACGCTGTCGTCTGGTAAATCGAGTGAATCATTTCCGAGATAATATTCGTCGGTACGTCGGCGCGAAACTCCCCGCGCCGCTGCCCGCGCAGGATTATTCCCTCGAACAGCTCACCAAAACCTGGCGACAAACTTTGAGAAATTTGTTCAGGCTTGTCTGAATGCTCGCTCGCGCTGATAAAAAGCGGCAGGATAAATCTGTTCTCGTCGATTACCTTCGCCGTGCACACGCAACATAACTCCAAAAGCTCCGCTGACGATTGGTTGACCTCGTGCGCAAAAATATTTTTCTCGACTTCCTCGCGCAGATTTCGCGCCAACGTCAACAAGACTTCCTCTTTTGAATTGAAGTAGTTGTAGAAAGTTCCGACGCCCAAATTTGCCGTCCGCATTAAGTCTGCTATTGACGTATTCGCAAAGCCTTGATGTTCAAATCGGTTGGCGGCGGCGTCTAAAATTTTTTGCCGCGCCAGAAATTTCTTCTGTTTTCTCAAGCTGATTTTCTCCGACATTGCCGCGCCCTCCGAAAAATTTTTTCCATTATACAAACTGCGCGGGCTTTTGGCAAAAAAAATCTCCCGACGATTTATCGGGAGACTTTTAATCGCAAATCGATTTATTGAACGTTCATTGACAGTTCGATAAATTTGTTCGAGAGTCGTGCGCGTTGCAGGACTTCTTCCGTGACTTCCGCGCCCGCCTCAACTACTAACGTGCCGCTTTCCGCCGTGATTGTCTTGGTCGCGTGCTTGCCGAGTAAAACTCTGCGGCGTCTCTCGTCAACGCCCTTTTCGGCTTTCTTGACCGTTTGCGCCGTTTCCGACTGTTGCGCCTTTGCCTTTTGAAGTGCCGCTTTTAAATCTTCCGCTTGCCGCGTCATCGCCGCGATTTTTTGTTCTTCAATGGGCGGTTCTTCAACGACAACGGGCTGTTCTTCGACGACAGGCTGTTCTTCAACAACGGGCTGTTCCTCAACAACGGGCGTTTCTTCAACGACAGGCGTTTCTTCGACGACGGGCTGTTCTTCTTCAACAACGGGCTGTTCCTCGACGACAGGCGGCTCTTCAACAACGGGCTGTTCCTCGACAACGGGCTGTTCTTCGACAACGGGCTGTTCTTCGACGATTGGCGGTTCTTCAACGACGGGCGGCTCTTCAACAACGGGCTGTTCTTCAACGACAGGCGGCTCCTCAATAACAGGGTCGGGCGTCATGACTTCTTCGAGTTCCGCTTGAGTTTCCGGCGTCGTCTCGAAAGTTTCTGCAGGGACGTAAAGCGGCTCGGCAGGAACTTCTTCTTCAACGGGCGGCGTCCAAGTCTCCTGCGCGGGTTCTTCTTTGTAAGGTACAAATGCGGGCGTTTCTTCTACAAAATCATTTTTTTTTTCCGCGTCGATATCCACGACCGTAACTTGCTTGCCGAAAATGGAAATTTGCTCGGCGAAGACTTCATTGGTTGAACCGTCGGGCGTAGTGATCTCGCATTTCTCAATCTTGCCACCGTCGCCGATAAAAACTTCCGTGACCTTGCCTTGAATGCGACCGGTTTTGGTGATAGCCTTCGTGCCAATGACGCGGATATTTTCGGTGAGCAGGTTTTCATAGTCGCCTGCCTCTTCCAAGTTCAAAATATTTTCGCTGTGCGTGATAGTCACGGCGTCCTCGCCGATTGCAATAACCGACTCATAGGGAATGAGTTTGACGCCGCGATACCAATCGTCATCCTCAATCGTTATCGCCGCGACTTTCCGATTTTGCGCGTCAATCAGCAACGTCTTACTCATGCCGAGTTCGCGCCCCTCCGTTATGCTGATTATCGGCAAGCCCAATATTTCTACACTTTTTTTCATTGCGATACCTCCAAAATTTTATCATTGAAATTTATTTGTAATGCGGGAGCGAAGTTGCGCCGCTTGGAATTCGGCGTTAATCTCCTGCAGAATTTCTTGCGGGATTTTGCCAAAAGGCGTCGTTGAGGCGCGATGCTTTAAGAGAATATCTCGGACGACGCGCAGATACTCAAGGTTATTCATGAATTCTTTTTTAGTCGCGGCGTTGCGCTTGACCGCCGGCAAGTTCAAAGCCGCCTCGTAAGTTTTAATCGCCTTAGCGTAAAGCGCGTTTTCCTTGTAAATATTGCCCAAGTCAATCGCCACGAACGGCGCGTACTCGTCGGAGCCGTAACGGTCGAGAGCCTTCTTGTAATTTTCAATCGCTTGCCAAACATGCCCCTTTGCTCGCGCGTCGTATGCCTTATCCAAAATGTTATCGAGCGTTTCTCCAATCTGCGCGGGCTGTGAAAGTTTTTCCTCGACGACAGGCTGTGAAAGTTTTTCCTCGACGACAGGCTGTGAAAGTTTTTCTTCGACGACA
>CAMYWI010000250.1 GCA_947302675.1 uncultured Selenomonadales bacterium
GCATGAAGTTTTTCTTTGGACAAGCAAAGAAAAAGTAGGTTCAAACTGCAAAAGAAAAGTATGATTAATCCCGGCGGAACAAGTCGCGCGTGTAAACTTTATAAGACACGTCGTCAAGCTCCGAATCATAGCGATTGGTGATAATGCATTGGCTGAGCCGCTTGAACTCGTCGGGATCATTGACAATGCGACTGCCAAAAAATGTCGAGCCGTCGGGCAGCGAAGGTTCATAGACAATAACGGTCACGCTTTTTGCCTTGATGCGTTTCATAATACCTTGAATCGACGATTGGCGGAAGTTATCACTGCCGGTCTTCATGGCGAGCCGCCACACGCCGACGATAATTTCATTCTCGCGCTCAACGGAAAATTCTTCGCCGTCAACATAAGTCCCCGACATTTCCAAGACGCGCGAGGCAATAAAATCTTTGCGCGTGCGGTTGCTCTCAACGATTGCCTCAATCAAATTTTCGGGCACATCTTGATAGTTGGCAAGGAGCTGTTTGGTATCTTTAGGCAAGCAGTAGCCGCCGTAGCCGAAAGACGGATTGTTATAATGATTGCCGATTCGCGGGTCATAGCAAACGCCGGCGATAATGTCCTTAGTGTTCAAACCCTTAAGCTCGGCGTAGGTGTCAAGCTCGTTGAAGTAGGCGACGCGCAAGGCAAGATAGGTGTTGGCGAAAAGCTTAACCGCCTCCGCCTCCGTCATGCCCATTAAAAGCGTCGGGACATCTTTTTTCAGCGCGGCGTCGCTCAAAATTTTTAAGAAAGCTTCGGCACGGGCGACTTGCGCGGCGTCGCTTAAATCGGTGCCGACGATGATTCGCGAAGGATACAAGTTGTCGTAGAGAGCTTTGGACTCGCGCAGGAATTCGGGGCTGAACATAATTTTATCGGTCGAGAATTTTTCCCGCGCAGATTTTGTAAAGCCGACGGGAATTGTACTCTTGATGACCATAATCGTATCGGGATTGAGCTTTGTAACTTTCTCGATAACGGAGTTGACTATAGACGTGTCGAAGAAATTTTTGCGCGGGTCGTAATTTGTCGGGACGGCGATAATAGCAAAGGCGGCGTCCTTCAAAGCCGTTTCAAAATTCGTCGTGGCGGTGAGGTCAAGTTCCTTCTCCGCGAAATATTTTTCAATGTACTCGTCACGAATGGGACTGCGGCGAGCGTTCACCGCGTCAACTTTCCCCTGCGACACGTCAACCGCCATGACGTGATGATTTTGCGACAACAGCGTCGCCAACGACAAGCCGACGTAACCCATGCCGAATATCGCGATATTTTCTTTCATGCTATCAATTCCTTTCCGTTTAAAAATTTGCAAGCGGCGTTCATAATTTTTTCTTCAATGCAGTTGACGTCCTCCGCCGCCGCGCCGTTCGTCATGAAGACAAAGCCGCTTTTGCTGTTCGGGATAAAGTACAGCCCCGACAGCAAGCCGAACGCCTCGCCCGTGTGCCCGATAAAATTTCCGTTCCTGTAAACGCCCAAGCCGTAATTCGTGAAGACGCCACTACTCGTGTCGCCGTTATGACCGTTGTAAAGCCAATGCGTCTTGAACATCGCGTCGAGAGATTTTTTATCGAGAATTTTTTTACCGCGAAAGTTGCCGCCGTTCATGAGCATTTCCAAAGCGTGCGCGAGTTCCTCAAAAGAAATTCTCAAGCCGCCTTGCGGAGAAAAAATCGTGGCGTTCGTCCCGACGCGATAACCGCTTAAATCATAATCGCCTTGAAAATTTTCGGCGTAGGGATTTTGCAAAGAGACAGTCTCCCGCGCGGGCTGAGTGCCTTTGAAGTCGTCCGCCGCGCCGCGCCACGAATCATTTTCCTTGCGATAAATTGTGCCGAGCATTTCAAACTCCGCCGCGTCGAGATTAGCGGGCAAATAATCTGCGCGGGTGTCGAGCTGATTCAAAATATTTTCGCGCTGATACAAATCGAACCGCTTGCCCGTCAAGTTCTCGATTATAGTGCCCAGCAAGCCGTAATTCAAGTTGCAGTAAGTAAAATATTCGCCGACCGGCTCTTGCGCAAAATGATTGCCGCCCTCCCAAAACTCGCCGCGCGGTGAAAAAAATTCCTTAACACTCGCGGCGGGCGGTATGCTGTAAATTTTACCGTCGCGAATCGACGACGTATGACTTGCCAACATTCGCGCCGTGATTTTTTCTCGCGGGAAGTTCGGATTGCGCAACTCAAAGCCTAAGTACTCGCTTATGTCCGCGTCGAGATTTAACTTGCCCTGCTCAACAAGTTGCAGGAGAGTAAAGACCGTGAACATTTTCGAGACCGACGCCACCCTAAATCGCGTGTCGCGCGTGACGGGCTTTGAAGTTTCGATAACGCGCCTGCCAAAAAATTTCGAGTAAACCTTCGCGCCGTCTTTGTAAATGATGACGCCCAAGCCTGGTACGTCAATATCTTCCAAATTCGAATTGTCGCCGCCTTTCACTTGACATTCATTTAACCGCTTTGATATTATAACAAAAAAATTTTAAGGAGGCATCGGATTTTGGACAAAGCGTTTCACATTTCGGAGATTGACGAGAAAATCTTCGCGCGAATCGACGGCAAGTCCTATAAAAAAAATTGCCCCGTGCCGCTTGAGACGTTGCGCTATCTGCACGTCCTGCATAAAAATCTGCGCGGCGAAACGTTAGCGGGCGAGCTGATTTGTAACGTCAAGCTTGCCGAGCCGCTCATTGATATTTTCCAAAAGCTGTTCGCGGCGAACTACCCCATTGAAAAAATTCGGCTCATTGACGAATACGACGCCGACGACGAACTTTCCATGCGCGATAACAATTCGTCGTGCT
>CAMYWI010000251.1 GCA_947302675.1 uncultured Selenomonadales bacterium
CGAGGAGGTTGCTCAAGATGTTTAAACTCGGCATGAGAAATATTTTGCTGACGCCCTTTTTGATTTGGGCGGGGCTTTTTATTTTTATCCCGCTGGTGTGTATAGTGTGGTACGGCGCAACGGACTATGACGGAAATTTTTCACTTAAGCACATGGCCTTGATCTTCGAGCACGGCTATCTTGACGCATTGGAACTTTCAATCGGGTTGGCATTGGTCAGCACAGCAATTTGTTTGCTACTCGCCTACCCGCTGTGCTTAATCTTGACGGAGCGACAGCGCGACAACTCGACAATAATCTCGTTACTGTTTATCTTGCCGCTGTGGATGAACTCGCTGTTGTCGACGATGGCTTGGCAAACGATTCTTGAGGGCAACGGGATAATCAATCAGTTCATGCGGCTACTCGACTTGCCGACGTTTCAAATGATAAACACGCCGGGCGCAATCGTTCTCGGCATGGTCTACAATTATTTGCCGTACATGGTTTTGCCGCTGTACATTGCGCTGACAAAGATTGACCGGCGAATTTTGGAGGCGGCGCGAGATTTGGGCGCGAATTATTGGCAGACGTTCACGCGCGTAATTTTGCCGCTCAGCATACCGGGCGCAATCAGCGGAATTACAATGGTATTTATTCCCGCGCTCACGACGTTTGTAATCAGCGCGTTGCTCGGCGGCGGCAAGCTCCTTTTAATCGGCAACATTATCGAACAGGAATTTACTTTCCAATATGATTGGCACGTCGGCTGCGCGTTGAGTGTGATTCTGATGATTTTCATCGTGCTGAACATGTTGCTGACGACTTACTTTGACAGCAGTCACGAGGAGGAGTTCGGTTGAAGTATCTCAAGAAAATTTACCTCGCGACAATTTTCCTTTTCCTCTACGCGCCCATTGCAGTTTTAATCGCGCAGTCGTTCAACGCGAGCCGTTATCGCGGACATTGGACGGGCGTCACGCTTGATTGGTACGAAAAACTTTTCAACGACGCGAGGATTGCCGACGCCCTTTCAAACACGTTATCAATCGGCTTGTTATCGGCGGGCATTGCGACGATTTTGGGCTTGATAACTTGCGTGGCGATGAAGGACTTAACCAAAAAATGGCGGGCAACCTTCATGAGCATAACGAACGTCCCGATATTGAACGCGGACATCGTGACGGGCATATCGCTCATGCTGTTGTTTATGGGCATGGGCTTGAAACTGGGCTACGTCTCAATTTTGTTGGCGCATATCGTCTTCAACGTGCCGTACGTGATTTTGTGCATAATGCCGCAGTTAATGGCGTTGGATAAAAGTTTTTACGAGGCGGCGTTGGATTTGGGCGCGAGTCCGTTCAAAGCGTTTACAAGCGTCGTCCTGCCCGAACTGCGACCGAGTATCTTCGCGGGCTTTTTATTGGCGTTCACAATGTCGGCGGACGACTTCATAATCACGCACTTCACGAAGGGCGCGGGCGTCGACACGCTCACGACGGCGATTTACGCGCAACTAAAATTGGGCGTGCACCCCGAAATGTACGCGCTCTCGACACTGGTCTTTTTCTTTGTATTGATATTCGTCTTACTGTTTGCGATAAATCGTCGCAAGCTCAAAAAATATGAGGAGGCTTTTTGATGACTAAGTTAAAAGTTTTGGTATTGATTCTGATTAGTTGCTTGACGTTCGGCTGTGGTTCGGGTGGCGGCGATAAGAAAGATAACGTCGTTTACGTCTACAGTTGGGGCGACTATCTCGACCCGGAAGTCTTGAAGATTTTCGAGAAGGAAACGGGTATTCACGTTATCCTTGACGAGTTCGACACCAACGAGAGCATGTTTCCGCGCGTGGCGGAGGGCGCAGTTCATTACGACGTGATTTGCCCGTCCGACTACATGATTCAGAAACTTATCGACAACGATTTGATTCAGCCGCTCGACTTCGCTAAACTTCCCGACGCCAAGAAAAATATCGGCGAGGAATTTTTTAAGCAGTCGGAGACTTTTGATCCTGGCAACAAATATTCCGTGCCGTATTGCTGGGGAACTGTCGGCATAATTTACGACAAGACGAAAGTCACCGACCCAGTTGACAGCTGGAATATCCTTTGGAACGACAAGTACGCGGGGCAAATTTTAATGCAGGACTCTGCGCGGGATGCGATGATGATTCCGCTCAAGCTCATGGGCAAAAGCATGAACGAGACCGACAAGGCGGTTTTGGCGCAGGCGCAGGAAATGCTCAAAAAGCAAAAGCCGCTCGTGCAAGCCTACGTTATCGACGAGGTTAAGGAAAAGCTCATCAACTCGGAAGCGGCAATGGGCGTCGTTTTCAGCGGCGAGGCTCTGATTATTTTGCAGGAAAATCCGAACATGGCGTTTGCGATTCCGAAGGAAGGCACGAACTTTTGGATTGACGGCTGGGTTATCACGAAGGACGCGCAGAACGTCGACAACGCGCATAAGTTTATCGACTTCATGTGCCGCCCCGATATCGCCGTCATGAACTTTGATTATCTCGGCTACTCCACGCCCAACACTGCCGTCCGTGATTTAGAAGAGGACGAGACGATTAAAAATTCTCCTATCGCCTTCCCGTCGCCCGACGACTACAAGGGGCAGGAGACCTATAAATATCTTGGCAACGAAATGGACGCCTACTACAACAATTTGTGGATGGAAGTTAAAGTCGACAAGTGAAACTGCCACGCGAATTTTATCTGCGCGACGGCTTGACGGTTGCCCGCGAGCTTATCGGGAAAAAACTCGTTACGAACTTGCCCGAAGGCTTGACTAGCGGAATTATCGTCGAGACCGAAGCTTACATGGGAAAAATAG
>CAMYWI010000252.1 GCA_947302675.1 uncultured Selenomonadales bacterium
GTAAATATGATTTTGGAAATGTTCAGGCTGGTTTGGAAAGACACATCTGCCTTTTTTAACACGAATGAGCGGATTATTATCGTCAACAAGAGTGCTTGAGCCATCAGGGTTTATTTTCGCCTCTGTATCGCTCAGCATATCAATTAAATCTTGCCTGCTGTAACCGAGTTCATCATAAGGTGTTGTTAAAATTTCGGTTGACTCTTCCTTTAGTCGGTCCAAAATTTTTGAAAGTGTAATTTTATCGGCAAGGATTTGATTTTCGCGTGCAGTATTATTTGAATCAGGATTTAAGACCGTAAAGTTTGTAAAGAAGAATTTTATCTTTGGATTTCTTTGAAGGAAGTGGAGAGCGGGAATTTCCATATAGACACGCCGAATAAAGTGTATTGTGAGTTCATCGAGATAAATTATTTTGTCTGAATGCAAATTACTTTTTTGAATCGAGAGTACAAAAATTTTGTCGTAGTTAAAGGATTTGCTTGAAATCAGCTTGCTTAAATTTTGAATGTTCAGTTCCTTAAAAAGAGTACCGGGAAAAAGCCTAATGGTAATTTCTTTGTCGTGAAGAGAGACAAAGTCCGGCTTGATTCTCTTATCATGAGAAAATTGTACATGAATTTCCCACATGAACTGCCAAAATTTTTCTTCCGAAACGAATAGCGGCTTTTTAATCCCGTTATCGATGCAGTATTGCGGGAGCGTGTAGCCGCCCGTGAAACAGTCGCGCAGTCTAATAACATAAGTCTCGTCTTTTTCCATTGAAAGACCTCCTTTGGCGGCGATTGTAGCAAAATTTTTTATGTGGTACAATACGCGGCATGGACAAGAAATTAAAAATTTTAACTTACGGTTGCCAAATGAACGTCGCCGACTCGGAGCGCATGGCGGGGTTGTTGGGAAAAATCGGCTACACTTTGACTGACGACGCCGACCGCGCAGATTTGATTCTAATCAATACGTGCTGTGTTCGCGCGACGGCGGAGGATAAAATTTTCGGGCAAATCGGCAGATTCAAAAGCCTCAAGCGAGAAAAGCCCGCGCTGATTTTGGGCGTGGCGGGTTGCATGGCGCAGAAGGAAGGAGAAAATTTAATCAAGCGTGCGCCGCATATCGATTTCGTTTTGGGGACGGGTCAAAGCTCTGAAGTCGCCCGCGTCGTTCAAAGTCTCGAACTTGAGCGAAAACGTTTCGTCGATACTTCCAATGTCAGCGGAGAAATTCCGAGCGAAGTCTTTCCTCTGCGCGGCGGACAAGTTTCGACCTTCGTGCCGATTATGTACGGCTGCAATAATTTCTGCACCTATTGTATTGTGCCCTACGTGCGCGGGCGCGAGCGCAGTCGCAAGCCCGAAGAAATTTTTGCGGAGGTTCGTCAAGCAGTCGCCGAAGGTTTCAAGGAAATTACTTTGCTTGGACAGAACGTCAACAGCTACGCGGGCGGCATGACTTTTGCCGAGCTGTTGACTGCCGTCGATAAAATTCGCGGCGTCGAGCGGCTACGTTTCATGACAAGTCACCCGAAAGATTTATCCGACGAGCTGATTGCGGCGATTGCGAGCGGTGAGCACATCTGCGAACATATTCATCTGCCCGTGCAATACGGCTCCGATAAAATTTTGCGGCGCATGAATCGCGTCTACACCGTCGAAAAATATTTGCGGCTCGTCGAAAAAATTCGCGCGGCTCTTCCGAACGTGAGCTTGACGACAGATTTAATCGTGGGCTTTCCTGGCGAGACCGACGAAGATTTTCAAGAGACGTTAGAATTTTTGCGGAAGGTTGAGTTCGACGCGGCATTTACTTTTATCTACTCGAAACGGAGCGGGACGCCCGCCGCAACTTTTGAAAATCAAATCGACGACGAGACTAAGCATCGCCGCCTTGAAGAACTTATGCGCGTTCAAAATGAAATCAGCCTCGCCAAAAATCTCGCGCTAGAAAATTCGGTCGTGGAAGTTTTGGTCGAGGGCGCAAGCAAGACCGACGATAAAATTTTCACGGGGCGGACGCGCTCAAATAAGCTCGTGCTGTTCGCGCACAGCGACGAGCGGGCGGGCGACTTCGTTAACGTCAAAGTCACTCAAGCGCAAACGTGGCTTTTAAAAGGGGAGATATTTTAATGAAAGAATTGATGTTGGGCAACAAGGCACTTGCTCGCGGGCTGTGGGAGGCGGGCGTCAAGTTCGTCTCAAGCTATCCGGGCACGCCTTCGACGGAAATCACAGAGGAGGCGGTTAAGTTCGACGAGATTTATTGCGAGTGGTCACCCAATGAAAAAGTCGCAATGGAGTCAGCGTTCGGAGCGTCGCTGGCAGGTCGCCGCGCCTTTTGCGGGCAAAAACACGTCGGCTTGAACGTCGCGGCAGATCCGCTGTTCACGTTGAGCTACACGGGAATTAACGCGGGCTTGGTCGCAGTCGTGGCGGACGATGCGGGAATGCATTCTTCGCAAAATGAGCAGGACAGCCGCCACTACGCGATAGCCGCCAAAGTTCCAATGCTTGAGCCGAGCGACTCCGCAGAGGCTTTGAACTTCGCCAAGCTTGCCTACGAAATTTCGGAAGAGTTCGATACGCCTGTCTTGATAAAAATGTGTACGCGCGTTGCACACAGTCAATCAGTCGTCGAGACGGGCGAGCGCGTCGAACCTTTGAAGACTTACGAGAAAAATATCGCTAAGTACGTCATGATGCCGGGCAATGCAAAGAAAAGACACCCGATTGTTGAGGAGCGCACGCGGCGATTGATAGAGTACGCGGAAAAAACTCCAATTAACCGCGTCGAGTTCACGACCGACGAGCTG
>CAMYWI010000253.1 GCA_947302675.1 uncultured Selenomonadales bacterium
TTGAACGGAGGCGCACAATGAAATTTATCCTTAACCAAAAGGGTTCTAAGGCTATCAACGCCGCGTTCATAAAAAGAATTTCGCTTAGCGTCGAGCGTATCGTTTGCGGCGAAAATGACGAGCGGTATGAAGTTTTCGTGACGGCGGAGCTTGAGGACGATTCCATTGTGCTGAAAAAATTTGATTCAAAGGATGAGGACAAAAATATTTCTGCGGCTAAAGCTTACTTGGCAGATTTGGTTGCCGAGTTGAACGGAGGAGCAAAATGAAAAATCAAATTTGGGAAATTCGACGCGCGGAGGCGAATATTCATTCAACGTTGCTGATTCGCGGCGGGCGCGTCGTTGACCCTGCCAATAACTTTGACGGCGTGGCGGACGTGCTGATTGTCGACGGGAAGATTGCGGCGGTCAAGCCCGATATAAATTTCACGGCGGATTACGAATACAACGCGGCGGGAAAAATCGTGACGCCCGGCTTAATCGATATGCATGTTCACCTGCGCGAGCCTGGTCAAGAGGCTAAAGAAGATTTTGTTAGCGGCTCGAAGGCGGCGGTAGCGGGCGGTTTCACGACGGTTGCAACCATGCCGAACACTTCGCCAGTCGTTGACAACGCGGCTTTGGTTCGTTCAATGGTCAAACGCGCGGAGGAAGTCGGCATTGTCAACGTAAAAATAATCGGTGCGGTCACAAAAGGTCAACTTGGGCAAGAATTAGCCGAAATGCGCGACATGATTGCGGCGGGAGCGGTTGCTTTCAGCGATGACGGACATTTTGACGACAACGCGAAGATTTTTCTCAACGCGCTCGATTATCTTCACGACACGGGCAAAGTTATCATTTGTCACGAAGAGGAAACTTCGCTTGTCAAAGGCGGCGTCATGAACGAGGGCAAGCGTTCCGCGCTTTTGGGCTTGAAAGGTCGTCCGACCGTCGCTGAAGACATTGCGGTTGCTCGCGACGTTCTTTTAGCCGAATATACCGGTGGAAAAGTTCATATTGCCCATATAAGTTCGGCTCGTGCCGTTGAAATTGTTCGCGACGCTAAAAAACGCGGAATTAACGTCACTGCGGAAGTTACTCCTCAACATTTGACGATGACTGACGATTTAGTTAATCCTTTCGACGCTTCAACCAAAATTAATCCGCCGCTCCGCACAAAAAAGGACTGTGACGCTTGTTTAGCCGGTTTAATCGACGGAACGATTGATATTATCGTCACTGACCATTCTCCGCACGCTCCAGAAGAAAAAGACCGCGAATTTATCTACGCGCCGAGCGGTTTTCCAGGTTTGGAGACGAGTATCGGCGTTTTGTTCACTGAACTCTATCATAAAGGCAAAATCGACTTGAAAACGCTGATTTCTAAGATGACAGCCGCTCCCGCGCAGATTTTTGGGCTTAACGCCGGAAATTTATCGATTGACGCGCCCGCTGACGTTACAATTATTGACCCTGACTTGGTTTGGACGGTCGACGCGAAAAATTTCTACACTAAAGGCAGTCATTCACCGTTTATCGGAAAAAAATTCAAAGGTCGAGCCGTCGCCACGATTGTTCGCGGCAATTTAATGAAACTAAATCAGTTTTAACCTAAAAAGTTGCAAAAAAATCCTCCGCTTGATAAAATCGGCGGAGATATTTTTTTGGAGCGTGATTGAAATGCAATGTCGGCGGTGCGGCAAGGAACTTGGGAACTCGATGCGCTGTACTTTTTGCGGCTACGTGAATACGGAAGGAAATGTCCGCGAAATGACACGTACGGAGAAAAATTTTTTTGACGGCGTGACGATTGACGCCGATTCGACGGACGGACAGGCTCGCGAAGAAAATTTTCGTGAGCAAAAGAAAAATTACGACTACAGCTCGCGCAGAACTTACATAAATTACGGCACGTCGAGTTTTTTAAGTCGAATTGCCGGTTCATTCGTTCGCGCACTGTTCAACGGCAACCGTCTCGCGCAAATCGCCGCGATTTTGATTGGTGTCGCGTTCGCCGCGCTGATGTTTTTCGTCGCATTGCCGATTTTGTTCGTTTTATTGGCGATTGGGCTTGCGCTGATGGTTTTGACTAAATTTTTAAGGTGATTGCATGGAAAAATTCTTTATAAACGGCTCAGAACTTGAAATTGAAGTTGCGGAAAGTTTCTTCAGCCGTCTGCGCGGGCTTATGGGACGAAATCGTCTTGAAAAAGGGCGCGGATTGCTCCTTGCGCCGTGCAACAGCATTCACATGTTGTTTATGCGCTTTTCAATCGACGTAATTTATCTGGACAAGGAATTTTGCATAAAAAAAATCGCGCGGAACGTGCCGACTTGGATTGGCATGAGTTTTTGCTTTGGAGCGTGGGCGGCGTTGGAAATGGCGAGCGGCGAGGCTGATAGATTGAAACTTTCCGTCGGACAGAAGTTTAAACGAGCATAAAGGAAAATCCCCTCCGATTTGGAAGGGATTTTCTTTATTTTCCTACGGTTAATCTCGCATTTGGTGCCGAAGGCCGGACTCGAACCGGCACGTAGTTGCCTACGGCAGATTTTGAGTCTGCTGCGTCTGCCAATTCCGCCACTTCGGCGCAAGACGCATATTAGCACGCCTTTAACTAATTGTCAACAAAAATTTTTAAGCTTGCGCTTGCTGTTCGACCGCGTAGACGCTGATTTTCCTGTTGTAGCGTCCTTTGCGCTCGAAAGCGACGCGACCGGCGATTTTTGCAAACAAAGTGTCATCTTTTCCGATTCCGACGTTCAAACCGGGATGAAAATGCGTTCCGCGCTGAC
>CAMYWI010000254.1 GCA_947302675.1 uncultured Selenomonadales bacterium
CAGGCTTTTTGAGCGCGAGGTTTGTCTTGGCGGACGGAGCGGCTTATCGCTACAGTTACGCTACAAAAACTTGGAAGACCGATTGACGATTCAACATAACGCGAAAACTTTTAATCCCGATGAAAAATCTCGTCGGGATTATTTTTTTGTGCTATAATAAAAATCTGCTTAAGCCTCAAGAAATTTTCTCCGATATAATTCTATCGACTGAAAAACGGAAAGGAGGAAATTTTTAGTCGAGGCAAGCGTGACAATCACGTCACGGGCATCTTTGAAAAGTGAATATCTGCTAACGGAGGATAGATTCAATGCTTTTCTACAAATTTCAGATGAACTGCTACTGCGCCCGAAGTTCAATCGGCGGCGAACTTCCCGAAGACCGCCGCACGTGGCGTATGCAACTCGGCGATTTGAGCGCGGCTCTTTCTGAGGGTATCGACGGCGACAAAATCAGAGTCTTTATTCACCGCGCCAGACAAAATTACTATCAGTGCTTGGTTTCAGTCGACGGCTTTAAGGAACTCACCACCGCCACGCTTACGGCGACTTTTGAAAAATTTTTCTACGAACACGACGAGTTCCGAATCAAGAATATAAAAATCGAAGACCTTGAAGAAATTACAACCTCCAAGTTCAGCAAGATTTTTGACAGGGCTAATCGCTCCGATAACTTTAACTTCGACTATTATCAAATCAATCAGGACTTGGGGCTTGACTGCCTCGACAACCGCACCTTTAAACTTACCGAGACCATTTGCCCCGAAAAACGTTTGACCTTCGACAAGGCAACTGCCAAAGCCGAGAAACTCCTCGCCGACGAAACTTTCAAGGAAGAGTTCAAAAGGATTTACGCTAAAGAAAATGCTCACCGTTTCTACGGGCAACCCGTCCACTACAAAATTATCGCGGGCAACTCAAATGCCGCCACCTCTCTTGCGAATCTGTTGGTCGCCGCGCTTTACACCAATAAACGCCTCATCAGTCGCAGAATCAATCTTATCAGCAACGTGACCGAAAATTGCTACGACGAGACCGACTTTGAAAAAATTGTCGAGAACGCGGCGGGCGGTACCGTCATTATCGAGCTTAGCGGCGAACGCATTAACAGCGGGCAATTCGCGCACGCTTACGAAGAAGTCACGACCTTTATCGCCGAGACCGTCAAGCGTTTTCAGCGCAACACCCTTTGCATTTTCGTCGAGCTTGCCGAAAAGCCTGGCTTTTCCCCTCAACTTACTGCCAAACTTCAAGACGACTTGCATATAATTGAACTCCACGAGGGCGCGGGCAATCGCGATACCGCTTTGAATTATCTCAAAAAACTCATGACTGACGAGGCGTCCGCGCTCTACACCGACGAAGAACTTTTGGAGGCAATGGGCGACAAGCTTACCTTCAGCGCGTCCGACATTTACAACATTCGCGAGAAACTTTTCAACAACTCCTTGAAGAATAAAACTTACCCCGCTTATCGCGAAGTCGACCGCTTGACGCTCCATTCCGAAGATAAAAGCAACGACGCTTACAAAGATTTTCAAGAAATGATTGGCTTGACCGAGCAAAAGGCTCTTATCGAACAGATCATTGCCGCGCATCGCGTTCAGAAAATGCGCCTCGATATGAATCTCGATAAGCAAAAGGCGGCGTTGCATATGTGTTTCACGGGCACGCCCGGCACCGCCAAGACGACTGTCGCCCGACTTATCGCGCAGATTCTTGCACGCGACGGCGTGTTGAAGACGGGACGTTTCATTGAGTGCGGTCGCGCAGATTTGGTTGCAAAGTACGTCGGCTGGACGGCTAAAGCTGTTCGTGCCAAGTTTCGCGAGGCTCGCGGCGGCGTCCTCTTTATCGACGAGGCGTATAGTCTTTCCGACGGCGAGCACGCGACTTTCGGCGAAGAGGCGATTAATACTATCGTCCAAGAAATGGAGAACAACCGCGACAACGTCATTGTGATTTTCGCGGGCTACCCCGACAAGATGAAATTCTTCCTTGACCATAACGAGGGCTTGCGTAGCCGTATCGCCTTCCATATTGACTTCCCCGACTACAATCCCGACGAGCTTACCGAAATTTTTAAGCTCATGGCGAAGAAACGCGGCTACAAAATTTCTGACGAGGTCGCCGCTCATTGCAAGAGTATTTTTAAGCGCGTCGCTAAGAAAAAGAATTTCGGCAACGGTCGCTTTGTTCGCAACCTTTTGGAGCAAGCTTGGCTTAAACAGGCTCAACGTATCGTTAAACAAAACGAGGGCGGCACCGTCACCAAAGACGATTTGATAAATTTCACCGTCGACGACTTTGATGTTAACGTCGATAAAAAATATAAGCACGAACGCAAGCTCGGCTTTGTTCGATAAAAAATTTAGACAGTCTCAAAAATTCTTGGGGCTGTCTTTTTCATTGCGAAAAAGCGCGGCTACATTAAGCGCGTTGCTAAGAAAAAAATTTTTTGCAACGTCAAAGCAAAAGTTTATATAGACATTCTGGCGAAATTGATTTAAACTGCAGACGAGATGATTTCACAATCGGGAGGAGCAAATTTTGAACAACATACCGAAGACCTACGAGCCGCAGAATTTTGAGAAAGAAACCTACGCGGCTTGGGAACGCGATAAACATTTCCACACAACGGCGAAGGCGGCGGGCGAGCCGTATTGTATCGTGATACCGCCGCCGAACGTCACGGGGCAGTTGCACATGGGGCACGCGCTCGAAGAGACGCTTCAAGATATTTTGATTCGCTATCACCGCATGAAGGGCGAT
>CAMYWI010000255.1 GCA_947302675.1 uncultured Selenomonadales bacterium
CGGATTTTATTGCTGTGAGAAATAAATTTGGTCGGCTGAAAGTCTTCCAGTCGGCTTGATACTTTCGGTCGAAAGTCCCGACGGCGAAGGCGGCTATCCTGGAAACTTCAAAGCGACAGTGATTTACGCGCTGACGGACGATAACGCGCTTGAAATTTCTTACGCGGCGACTTCCGACGCTGATACCCTCTGCAATCTGACAAATCACACGTATTTTAATTTGGACGGCGGCTCAGATATTCTGCATCAAAAAATTCAAATCTTCGCGGACGCATACACTTGGGCGAACGCTGAATCCGTTCCTGACGGCAGAATTTTACCTGTCGAGAATACGCCAATGGATTTAAGAAAATTGCAAGCGATTGGCGAAAATATCGACGACGACTTTGACCAGTTGAACTTTGGACGCGGCTACGACCATAATTTTTGTGTCGGCAAGCTCGGCGAAATGAAAAAAGTTGCGCGTGCTGAATCTTCCGATTCAAAAATAGCTTTGGAAGTTTTCACGACGCAACCAGGACTTCAATTTTACGCGGGGAATTGGCTTGACGATAAAAAATTCGGTAAGCGCACAGGATTTGCCCTCGAAGCTCAATTTTATCCCAATGCAATAAATTTGCCCGCCTTTGATACGCCACTTTTAAAAGCTAATGAAACTCAACGTTCTAAAACCGTATATCACTTGTGGCCGAAGCTTTGCTGAAGAATATTAAGTCATAGACCCCACGTTGGGCAATGGCGTTATTGACAAACTGGCGAAGGATTGTGCTATAAATAATTAAAGCTACAAAACAATTTTATAGTTGGCAAGAAATTTTTGCGCCTTATATCATCCTACGGCGCGGAAGATAAACTTAACCTCCGATAAAATTTTTCTTTATGATATTACGTACACAATAACAAGTCAATTAGTTTCGTAATATTTTTGTTTACATTTTGCTAAGCAAAACGTGACTTTAATCTATCAAATGACTGATAACTTCGATATGAAAGACGTGACAACTGACGGCAAAGTAAGACGTGCTGTAATTACCGTTCGTAATGTAAATCAAGGGAGCTTCGCTACGACTGTTCTTTTCTACGACGATATAGTTAGTGCTTATGCTGACACCGATTCAGTCTTAAGTGCATTAGGGCTTGACGAAACAATCATCGATACCATAGCCGAATATCGCCTACCACAGTACGTTCTTAGCGTCGGTGAAATCTGAATTCAATCTCCGCCTTTGGTTAGTTTTTTTTCGTTCAGTTCGTGAATTACTATCTGATTAGTCTTAACGCCGCCCTCTTCAATTCGCCAAGGTTTGGTCTTAGCGAGAGCTTTGACGTCGGAGAGTTTAAAGCGGCGTTGATTGCTGTTTACATAGTAGGGAGTAAGGAGATTGTGCTTGACAAAGGTCGTAATAGCCGCAGGAGAAATACCGAGGAGTTTAGCGGCGGCAGTGCCCCTTATAAAACAGTCGTTGGTCAGCAAAGCAACTTTATCAGGGTCAATCTGATTAAGAACTTGGATAGCGTGTTCGGCGGCGTTAAGCTTGTCGATGATGCGTTCAATTTCGCGGAGCCGCGTCAACGCTTTGTCCAACGCTTTTAAATCCAAAATGTCCAATTAACTATCTCCTATCTATTAATTAACCTAGTAATAATGTTATAATTATCAATTATGCACTACAGAAAAATTTTTTATCTTTTCGGTCACACGAATTTTATTCGATGGATTTTCTATCAATTATAACCACACGACCACCGAATATCCTTTGCCCCTCTGCAACTGTATCACAAGCGATTTTCAAAAGTTCATCTCCGGTTATAAGCTCGTCATAGCCATTCACAAAATTTTTCCCTAGTTGACATCAGTTCCATTTAATTTTATCGAAAAAGAATTTTGCGTCTTCGCACTTTTTCTTTTTTCTTCCATTAAATCAAGTGCTAAGGAAGGGCGTCCCGGTCTGTCGCTATGTAAATAGCCAAACGTATGCATCAAGCCCTACTGATAAAAGCGCGTGACTGACTGGAAACGCCGCGCACAGCCGCCTAAAGTCTTGCACCTTACGAATTATTTCGCAAATCAGATTAAAGCCGACATTGACTCTTTGAAAAAATACGCCAATAGGCTCACCAGATTCAAAAATATTGACGAATAACAATTTTTCAATCCAGATCTTTACGTCATTGGCGCAACTCCTGCCGCTGGTAAAACCACTTTCTGCTGGCAACTACTTGAACAAATCGTCGAAGACGGCGAAGAGTGCATTTACTGTTCCTACGAGATGAACGATATTGAACTTTTTACTAAAACTGCCGCTCGGCGGCTTCTCCTTCGTGATAGGCAAACCTCCATTACTGCCGCAGACATTCGGCGCGGCTCTTGGTCGGCTCAGCTTGACAATATTATTAGCGAAGTCACCAACTCTAAGAGCAATTTGCAAGTCTTGGAATTGCAGGACGAATCTATTGATGAGCTTCTTATTCGGCTAAAGCCTCTTTTCTTCGACAAAGCTAAAGCTCCTGTCATTTGCCTTGACCTCTCGCCATTATTAAGAAAATAACCGGCGGAATTCGCCGGTTTTGCACGTTGCCATACATCTGTATAGCCTTGCGACTTCCCAAAAATGCTACTGATACATCTATAGTGCCAGAACCTAGATTTTCAATCAACGGCTTTACATTCCAGTAGAGAAGATGAACTTTGTTTGGTGTCTGCGCTTGCACCAACGCCATAAACTTTTCCAAATGTCGTAATCCAACCG
>CAMYWI010000256.1 GCA_947302675.1 uncultured Selenomonadales bacterium
AACAGGAGATAATTTGGGGGCGATACTTTGAATATCCACGAATATCAAAGCAAAGCAATTCTGCGCGGCTACGGCGTCAACGTTCCCGACGGCGGCGCGGCGTTCAGCGTCGAGGAGGCTGTCAAGCAGGCGCAAATGCTCGGCGCGGACGTGACTGTCGTCAAGGCGCAAATTCATGCGGGCGGACGCGGCAAGGCGGGCGGAGTCAAACTCGCGCATAATCTTCAAGAAGTCCGCCAATACGCCGAAGAACTTTTGGGCAAGACGCTCGTCACTCACCAAACAGGTCCAGAAGGCAAAGTCGTTAAGCGTCTCCTGATTGAGGCTGGCTCGAATATTAAAAAGGAATATTATCTGAGTTTCGTCGGAGATAGGAAGTCGGCTCGTGTCGTGATGATGGGTTCGGAAGAAGGCGGCGTCGAGATTGAGAAAGTTGCCGCCGAGTCGCCCGAAAAAATTTTCAAGGAATACATTGACCCCGCGATTGGTCTCGCGCCCTTCCAGGCAACGCGCATGGCTTACAAAATGAATTTCCCTAAGGAAGTTATTCGCAAGGTCACAAAACTCATGATTAACTTGCACCGCGCCTTTGTCAAGAAAGATTGCTCGCTGGCGGAGATAAATCCGTTGGTTGTGACGGCGGAGAATGATGTTATCGCGCTCGACGCCAAGCTTAACTTCGACGACAGTGCGCTTTATCGCCACCCCGATGTTGAATCAATGCGCGACGAGACTGAGGAAGATCCTAAAGAACTTCACGCGGCGAAACTCGGCTTGAACTACGTTAATCTTGGCGGCGACGTGGCTTGCATGGTCAACGGCGCGGGCTTGGCAATGGCGACGGTCGATATCCTTAAACATTTCGGCGGCGAACCTGCCAACTTCCTCGATGTGGGCGGCGACTCCACGCCCGAAAAAATCGCGGAGGCTTTCAAGATCATGCTTGAGGGCGGGCAGGCTAAAGGAATTTTCGTAAACATTTTCGGTGGCATAAACAAATGCGACCTCGTGGCGCAAGGAATTGTCGACGCGGCGAAAATTATCTCGCCCGACGGCAAGTCAATTCCGGTTCCGGTCGTCGTGCGGCTTGAAGGTACCAACGTCGAACGCGGCAGAGAAATTTTAAAAGAGTCGCCGATTGCCAACGTCATTATGGCGGAGACAATGGAGGGCGGCGCGGAGGAAATTGTTCGCCTCGTCAAGTCGGCATAAACAAGCAGGAAATTTTTAATCCTTCCCGAAAAAATTTGCGGGAGGGATTTTTTTTGGCTCTCGAAAATAAATTGGGGCTTGAAGACGCGGCGGAGCTTGCGCGTGTCGAAGAGAGAATCAGCAAGCGGAATGCCCTTGAGCTTTTCACGAGCGGGCGGCTTGAAAATTTTCCGCCTGGTAAGTTCGCGACGCTCGCCGAGATTCATTGCGCACTGTTCGGAGAGATTTACGACTTCGCGGGCAAAATTCGCACGGTCAATCTTGCCAAAGGTCATTTCAGATTCGCCGCCGCGCTCTATCTTGCCGAAGCCGTCGCGCAGGTTGAGAAAATGCCGCAGAATAATTTCGACGCGATTGTTGAGAAATATGTCGAGATGAATGTTGCACACCCCTTCCGCGAGGGCAACGGGCGCAGTATGCGGCTTTGGCTTGACCACATTTTTAAAGCGGAGCTTGGGCGCGTGGTTGATTGGAGTCGCGTCGACAAGGCGGAATATCTTTCGGCAATGGAGCTTAGCCCGATTCACGACGACAAGATTAAAAAGATTCTCGCCGCCGCGCTGACTGATAAAATTGACGACCGCGAAATTTTCATGAAGGGCATCGACGCGAGCTACTTCTATGAAAATTATTTTGCCTACAGGACGTGCGAGCTTTGATTTACATTCACATTCCGTTTTGCGAAAGGAAATGCAACTACTGCGCGTTCAACTCCAAGACGGGCGGCGCGAGCGAGAAAAATTTTTACGTCGAGGCACTGATTGAGGAAATATATCAGCGCGGCGATGGTTCAAAGGTCGAGACGATTTACATTGGCGGCGGCACGCCCACGACGTTGACGCTTGCTCAGCTTGAAGAGATTATCGGCGTGATTCGGGAAAATTATTTTGCTTACAGGACGTGCGAGCTTTGATTTACATTCACATTCCGTTTTGCGAAAGGAAATGCAACTACTGCGCGTTCAACTCCAAGACGGGCGGCGCGAGCGAGAAAAATTTTTACGTCGAGGCACTGATTGAGGAAATATATCAGCGCGGCGATGGTTCAAAGGTCGAGACGATTTATTTTGGCGGCGGCACGCCCACGACGTTGACGCTTTCTCAGCTTGAAAAGATTATCGGCGCGATTCGGGAAAATTTTTTTGTCAGCGCGGCGGAGATTACAATCGAGGCAAATCCTGGCACGGTCGACGAAAATTTTCTGCGCGGCTTGAAAGTTTTAGGATTTAACCGCTTGAGCTTGGGCGTTCAGAGTTTCGACGACGCACTGTTGAAAATTCTTGGAAGAATTCACGACGCGCGAACGGCGATTGAGACCGTCGAGCTTGCGAAAAAAATTTTCGATAATGTCAGCGTCGATTTGATGTACGGCTTGCCCAGTCAAACTTTGCAAAAACTTCGCCGCGACCTTGAGCAGATTAAAAATCTTGCGCCGCAACACGTTTCCATTTACGGCTTGGAAGTTGAGGAGGGTACAAATTTTTTTGAACTCGCCCGCGCAGGTCAGCTCAACCTTCCCGACGAAAACACTTGCG
>CAMYWI010000257.1 GCA_947302675.1 uncultured Selenomonadales bacterium
TAAGGATTGGGAGCCGTCAAAGTATCGCGAAGTCATTTCACGACTAAAAAAATCTGGACATGTCGCGGCGATTGTCGGTGGAAAGGCGGAGTTCGCTCGCGCGGCAGAAGAATTCCCCAACGCTGTGAACTTGGCAGGAGAATTTAATCTGCGCGAGGCGGCGGAGTTAATCTCCCGCGCCGATTTGCAGATAAGCGGCTGCACAGCAATGTTGCATATCTGTTCGACGACGCCCACGCCCTCAATCGCGCTTTACGGTTCGACACTTCCCGAACAATGGGCACCGCGAAAAAATTGCACGGTCATAACTCACCGCTTACCCTGTTCGCCGTGCTACAACATTGACGGCAAGCCGCCCTGCGCGAATAATCTCTGCATGAAAAATATTTTGGTCGACGAGGTTTGGAGCGTCGCCGAAAAGATTTTGAGGATTGAGCATGAACATTGAACGACAAAAAATTTTCGGGCGCGAAAGTCGCGACGCCCGCGCAATTCATATCGCCTTCGGCGTCGACGCGCCCTTTGTCCCCATGATGGGCATTTGCATTTCTTCCATTCTCAAAAATAATCCCGCGCAAATTTTTTCCTTCCATATTTTTTTGGACAGCATTGACGAGCGCGACGAGCTTAAAATTTCCGAACTGTGCAAGCAATCACCCGCCACGCAGATAACTTTGTACTTCCTGCCGCCCGACCTCTACAGCGAATTTTATCTGGAGGGAAGTTATTCGCGAGCAGTCTTTTATCGGATAACGGCGGCGGAGTTCCTTTCGTCCTCTCTCGACAAAATCATTTACATGGATGCCGACATGCTTTGCTTGAAACCTTTGGACGAACTTTTTAATTTGTCGCTTGGAGAAAATTTGCTTGCCGCCGTCGCCGACAAGGGCGAGTGGCTCCCGTTGCACAGGAAAGAGCTTGGCTTGAGTGAAAGTTATCGCTACTTCAACACGGGGCTTTTGTGCTTGAACTTGAGGCTTTGGTGCGACGAAAAAATTTATGAGCAAGTGATTCAAATCCTGTCGCGCGGCAAGTTTCCCTTTGTCGACCAGGACGCGCTGAACATTGCCGTTGCCCGAAATAATTACGGCGTGAAGTACATTTCCGACCGCTACAATCATTTTTTCCGGCTTGACGGCGTGGAGTTGCCTTTGACGGACGACGTTGCGATTGAACACTTTGCGGGGCAGATAAAGCCGTGGCACGCTTGGTGTGAAAGTCCCGCAAAGAGAATTTACGCGGCGTATCAAAAAAATTCGCCGTGGCATGATTTTGTTTACCGACCGCGAAATTATCAGGAGCATCGATTGATGGGGCGAGCGTGCCGGCGCGAGGGCAAATGGCTTGAGGCGTTCAAATGGTACTGGAGCTACTTAAAGCGGCGGCGCGTCGAGAAAAAATCTAAGCGAGGATAACTATGGAAAAAATTTTAAAGGCGACGCCGATTATATTTATCCTGTTCGGATTGGGCGCGTGTATCTCCGAGCCGTTCGCGCGGAATTGCGTTCGAGTTCTTTTTTTAATCTTCTTTGCAATGCTTTGGCAGGGGAAATTTTCACCGCGCATTTTGCCGTCGTTCGCGAAAATTTTGTTGCTAATTGCGGCGTTCATGTCGTGGCTGATGATCTCCTACATTTGGGGCGGCGCGGAAGTCCCGCCTAATCACCATTCGATAGAGTGGGCACTTTTCAATCACGACATGTTTATCTTCCTGTTACTCGCCGCGATGATTCGCGAAGAAAAAATTCTTGAAGGAATTCTGACCGCGCTTGGCTTGTCGCTGATGATTGACAACGCGCACATCTTTTGGCAAGCCGCGCAGGGCGTCGAACGCCCGCTGACCTTTCTGCACGGCGCGATAATGCAGAGCACGTTGCTTTACATAATTTTATTGCCGGCATTCTTGGTTCTGACGTTGCGGCAAGACGCGCCCTTTGCCCGAAGAATTTTCGACGGGATAATTTTTCTGACGTCGCTCGCCGCCTGCATAATGATAAACACGCGAGCGGCATGGCTCGACCTGGCGATAGTCTTGCCGTTCATAATCGCCTATAGATTGAGGAGCCGCAAGAAAATTTTGGCGGCATTGCTGATTCTCGCAGTAATGGGCGGAATGTTTTTAATGGCATCGCCGCGAACGTTTGACCGCTTGACGACGTTTGCAACGGTGAGTTCAGAGCAATCGGTTTCGGAGCGATTTTTAATGTGGCGCAGTGCACTGAACGCGATAGGCGACAATCCATTAATGGGCGTGGGTTTTGGCAACTACGAGGCGGCTTACCAAGAAGAGTACATGCTTGACGAGGCGAAGGAACGCTTTCAAGGTCACGCGCACAACATTTACCTGCAACTTTGGGCGGAGACGGGCTTGCCTGGCTTGATTTTATTCTGCGTGCTGTTCGGCTACATTTTGCATTGGTCGTGGCGAAGGGCGCAAAATTTTTACGGTCTGATAATTTTTTCAGCGACGCTGGACTTCATGCTTTACGGGCTGACAGATTACACGCTTGCAAGTTTCAGCGCGATGCGAGTTTACTGGTTGCTGTTCGGCATTTGTATTATCGGGATAAAATTTGCCGAGCGAAAAAACTTTTCCATGTAAAAGCCGTATTGATAAATCGAGTAGCAGAAGGGGCGGCATGGACGCCGCCCCACAAAGCCGCGTTTGAACAGGATGTTCAAGCGGCTACGCCCCCGCGAGGGGTCTTTTCTTTTTGCTACTTTTTCTTTG
>CAMYWI010000258.1 GCA_947302675.1 uncultured Selenomonadales bacterium
TCCGTGTCCTCAATCTCGTCGCCGATTGGATATTCTTGGAAAGCCAGCGCGTTGGGATTGAAGGCAAACAGACTGAACGCCGCCGCTCCAACCGCAAGCAGACTCTTAACTTTTTTGGGGATAAGCATAAGTTCACAACTCCTTAAAAATTTTTTCTATGTCAACGAAGCTTTCACCTCGCAAACAGCAAATTATTCCGCCGCCTCGCTCTGACGTTTCCTGTAGAGAAAGGCTCCGATACCCAAAACTAACAGCGCGATTTGTGCGCCGAACGTTTCTACCGTCGGATAAATTCCCAGCACGTCGATTGTCGGCAAGAATTCAAGCGGTGTTTGTCCGAAGACGCCGCCCTCTTGCAACTCGCGAATCCCGCCGCCCACAAATGTCACTGCAAGCAAATTTACAGCTCCTTAAAATTTTTTTATGTCAACGAAGTTTTCACCTCGCAAACAGCAAATTATTCCGCCGCCTCGCTCTGACGTTTCCTGTAGAGAAAGGCTCCGATACCCAAAACTAACAGCGCGATTTGTGCGCCGAACGTTTCTACCGTCGGATAAATTCCCAGCACGTCGATTGTCGGCAAGAATTCAAGCGGTGTTTGTCCGAAGACGCCGCCCTCTTGCAACTCGCGAATACCGCCGCCCGCAAATGTCACTGCCAGCAAGTACATCAAAACGCTTGTGAACAGGAAGAACGGCTTTAACGGAATGCGCAGAACGCCCGTTTGCAACGCGAAGAAAAGAATTGCCACGACAACGCAACCTGCGACGAATCCCGCCCAAATCATTTCGACATCGCTTGACGAATTGTTGAACAGGGCTTGATAGAAAAGAATCACTTCTGCGCCCTCGCGATAGACCGCTAAAAACGCCGCCAAAGCCAATGCCTTCGCCTTGCCGCTCGTCATGGACTTATCGACCATGCCTTGAATATATTTTTTCCAAACTTTGGCGTCTGCCTTGCCGCCGAGCCAAGCTGATGTTCCGATTAGCACGACGACCGCGAAAAGTGCCGTTGCTCCTTCCAAAATTTCACGCCCCGCGCCGGCTGTCGTCGACTCAATCATTGACGAGAACAGATAAGCCGTAGCAAAGCTGGCGATTATTGCGGCTATCATCGCGTTGTAAACCGTGTCCAAATGTTTTTCGTTGCCGGATTTTTTTAAGTAGGCGATTATCGCGACGAGGACTAAAATTGCCTCCAAGCCTTCGCGAATCAGAATCAGGAATGCCGGCAAGAATGACGCCCAACCGCCGCTGACACCGTGCGCATTTTGGAGCGCGTCGACATTCTCGTAAACCATTTGAATCAGCGTTTCAGCCTCTTGCTCAACTTTTTCGATAGGGTCACCGGCAAGCATCGCCTTCTTGACTTTGTAGAATTGATACTCCGTCAAGCCGACCGCCTTGCTTGATACACTCACGCGCAGAGTTGATTCGAGACCTTCCTTTTCGTAAATGCCGTAGTAAGCGTCGTTGACTTTCTCTTTAGCGGCGCGACCGTCACCCGTTTTGTAAATCTCGACAGCCTCGCGAACGGTTGATTCAATCTGCGCGGCGAGTTCGTTCCATTTGGGCGCGGCTTGTGCTGTGGAAAATATTAGCAGTCCTGCGATTATAATTAGGAAAAATTTTTTCATGTTAAGCCTCTGCAAATTTTTTGAAATCGAAAGTGATAATTTTGTCGCACTCCATAGGCTTGCCGTCTTGGTCAAGCGCAGGTTTAAACGTCCACTGCATGGCGGCTTTGCGTGCAATTTCATCGACGAAATATCTGCCGGACGTGCGCATAACTTTTGTAGCTTTAACTTTACCGTCCTTGCTGATAGTTGCCGCGATTGAAACGTAGCCTTTGTAGCCAAGACCGCTACCCTTTTCAGGATAAAATTCCGTGATAGTGACGGGCGGTTGACCGAGTTGCTGTTTAGCATTTTTCGGAACGACAACTTCATTGCTTGGCGGCGGCTCTTCAGCTCTGACCTGCGCGGGCGGTTCGTTATTTACGACTTGCGGTGGTGGAGTTTTAAGTGGTTCAATCGGTTTGACTTCGAGCATTGGCGGTTCAATCGGCTCAATTTTCAATTCGGGGATTGCCAGTTCGGGCACGAATAAATCTTGTGCGCTGAAAGTCGGCAAAGTCTCTTGAAGTGCCTCCGACGACGGAATTGGCTCTGCCTCAACTACAACCACTTCATCGGGAAGTAAGTCCACGTCAACCCACTCAAACTCGGCAACGTCCTCGATTGTCGGTTCGGGTATTAAATGCGGCAAGACGTAAGAAAATCCCAGTGCCATTAGGAAATGAAAAGCAATCGCCGCGAAAATTGTCGTCCGCCAATAAGTTGAATAGCCCGTCATTTTTTCATCTCCGTCGCGATTGACACGCGATAAGCTCCCGACTTTTTCAACAAGTCGAGTACCGCCACGACACTTTCATATCGCGCAGATTTATCGCCGCGCAGGACAAAAATTACGTCTTTGTCTTGTTCCAAAGCTTTATGAACTTTCTCGGCAAGTTCTTGATTTGGCGCCGTATCTTTATCAAAGAGAACGTCGCCAGTTTCAAGCACAGTTATCGGAACAACATTCGGGCGCGTCTCCTGCTTAGCAGTCTCAGATTGCGGCAAGCTTACGGGCAGTGTATTTGTCTGCACCATGTAAATCGTGCTAATCATGAAGAACACCAGCAAGAAAAGCATAATGTCAATCATCGGGATAATC
>CAMYWI010000259.1 GCA_947302675.1 uncultured Selenomonadales bacterium
CGCGATTTTAATCTACGCTTTATCGCATCGTATTAATTTTTGACTTTTCTCTCAAAACGTGCTATCTTATTCGACAATCTACCTTGAAAGGAGGTGTTAACATGGACTTCACTAATCTAAAGGCAAGACTCGAATCCTTAGGATACGGCGTCTCTTGCTTTGATTCCGCTGACGACGCCGCCAATTACCTCGTCGATATCATTCAGGATAAAACTGTCGGCTTTGGCGGCTCAGTTACTCTGGAGCAGATGGGACTTTATGACCGCCTTGCTCTTCATAACGACGTTTTCTATCATAACCGCTTGCCGGGCGGCGTTACCAAAGCTGAAGTTTGCAAATCGGCTAATGCCGCGCAAATTTATCTGTCGTCAGTCAACGGGCTTGCCGAGACCGGCGAGATTATCAACATTGACGGCAACGGCAATCGTATTTCCTCCATGCTTTACGGGCACGAGAAAGTTTTCTTCGTCATCGGTGAAAACAAAATCGCCAAAAACTTCGACGCCGCTCTTTGGCGTGTGAAAAATATCGCTGCGCCAAAAAATGCTCAGCGCGTCAAAGCGAAAACGCCCTGCGCGATTAAAGCCGACAAGTGTTACAACTGCGAAAGTACTAACCGCATTTGCCGCGTCATGTCCATTTTGTGGGGCGCACCACTTCACGGCGACTTCGAGATTATTTTGATTCATGAGGAGTTGGGTTTTTAACATTGGAAAAAATAAACATCGCATTTGAACAAAAAAATTACGGGCAGTCTCTTTGGAGATAATGCCCGTTTTTCATTTACTGATTTACTTTTTCTTGCGCTTGGTTTTAGTTGGCTCGTCGAAAATTTTCAGAACGTCGTCAATAAATTTTCTGCTCGCCATTTCCGAGATGACGGCTTGCTTTTCATTAGCGGTAATTTCTTCACGCAAAATTTTCAAGCGTGGGTCGAGTTGTCCAGCCTTGAGCGATTCGAGCGCGACGCGGTCAGCATTGACGATTCGCTTAAGCTGTTCGAGTTGCGGCTTGCATTCCGCCAAATATTTTTGCGGCAGTCGCTTTAGCAAAATATCTGCCGCGCGTTCAGCCTTGCCAATTTCTTTTTCAAGCGGCGTGAAGTCCACAAAACTTTTCTTGCCCCAATCACTTAGCAAATTTGCCGCCGCCGTTGAAAACTCTATCGCATCCGGTGCTCCGACCTTAGCCCAAGAATTCTCCATGTGCCGCGAGTGCTCCGCGAAAATTTTCATGCTCGGTGCCAGCGTGCCAAATTGCTCCGTCAAAACTCTGTCCCAAGCTTTTTCCTCGTCGTAAGTGGCGGGGTTGTTCGCGTAAATCGCGCCCGTCGCCATTGATATTTTCGACAGCTGCACTTGCCCCATTGGGTTGAAAAAAATCGCGGTTATCTTCGCCGTCGGTAACTTCTCTATCGCGCCCAGTGCCAGCTTGACGTTCCGATTGCCGGCCTCCGTCAGCGGATAATCGTTGACAGGATAATTCCACCAAATCCCAACCTCGCGCCCGAATATTTCATTGACCTCAGAAAGTTCCTTGTCCGTTATCCCGTCGCAGACAACGCCGCGCCCCGTGTACAGCACCACTATTCGCGGGTCGAGATTCTCCGCAAGCTCTCGCGTGTACGGCTTGAGCTTGTCGCCCTTGACCATATCCAGATAAAAATATTCCGTCGGCACCATGATTAGCGGCGCAACGTCTTTATATCGCTCGCGCAAATTTTTCTGCACACGGTTAAGAAACTCCGCCTGCTCCTTGCCGTCTTCATGATGTCTGCCCTTGTCGTCCTTCAAGTCGTCGAAGAAAATCGCGAAGTCGCGCACGCCAAGTTCATACATTGCGTCGAGTTTTTTTATCAGGAGCTTAAAATCTTCGTCGCCCTTCAAGCCCTTGTAATTCAAATCAAGACCGGGCGACACGGCGAAGATAAAGCGCACGTTATTTTTCTTCGCGACAGCAACCAACTGCCGCATTTCGGCGAGCTTGTCAGCAGGATAGGGCTTGCGCCACTGCTCGCGATGATACGGGTCATCTTTGGGCGCGTAAATGTAGGAGTTGAGATTGTTCCTGCGGCAGAAGTCGATAATATCTGCGCGGTCGTCGAAAGTCCAAGGAGTGCCGTAAAAACCTTCAACCACCCCGCGCAACGGAATTGGTATCGCCAAAGCCGTCGAGCTTCCCATAACGGTTGAATCTCCCATAAAAATTATTGTGAACAAAATTATCACACAAGCAAAAAATTTTTTCATGGCTGTTGCTCCTGATACTGACGGAAATTTTTCAAGACGCAAATCGGGCGTTTCTGCGAGGCATTGCCGAAGGGATTATCAATTAGCAAGTCCGACGCAAGCTGAGCGTTCATGCCGGGCGTCGCGCCGACAATTCGCGAGCGTTTCAAGTCGTTTACGTCGGCAATCATTGCGCCAAAACAATTCAGCCGCGCCTTGAGGTCAGCGACAACTTTCTCCGGATTTTCGGGACCGTACACGACGCATTTATCGAATGGCGGCATTGTCCCTGTCACGTCGTCAATCAAAGCCGCTTGACGCCCGCCCCATTTGTAAAAGAGACCGCGCACACCGATAATCTTACCCAAAAAGCCGCCGACCAACGCGAACGCAACGCGCCACTCGCCTTCCTTTTCCATTAAAGCTTGCATACCGTGCGGCGTCGCTAAAGAGCCATAGTCGGGAATAAATCGGCAACAAAGTTTCG
>CAMYWI010000260.1 GCA_947302675.1 uncultured Selenomonadales bacterium
CATCGCCTACTTTCACTTCAGCCTTAACGCGGCGATTGACGACCTTGATGTAAAGATGAGTAGGCGTGACTTCGCAAGATTCAATCTGCGAGCCCTGCATTTCTTGAATGACGGGCAGAACAGCCGCGCACAGCTCCAAGTTGTCAAGCCTGCGATAGCGGTCGGAAAGGAAAGCACGAACTTTGCCGTCAAGCACGCGAATCATACGGCGTTCAGGCTTTTGTTCAAGCCAAGTGTTGATGTTACGATCGAGCAAGTCGGGAGCCTCGTTCTGCATTTTCTGGTAGTAGCGAAAGGGGATATTGAGGCGGGCAGCGATTTGCTGATGTGCCAGTTCCCCGATTCCGAAGCCGTAAGTCTTGCTGTTGAGCGACAGGTGCAGGGTCGAGCCGTAAGAATTTGATTCCACTTCCAACGAGCGCGTGTCGGCGAGAAAGTCCTGCCGATTAAGTCTTTGGCGTTGAAGCTCCCTGCCAAGCTGAGCCAATGTTTTGCCTTGACGCATTTGAATTACCACCTTTCTGAACAAGGAAAAATAGAAGCGAAATACAGAACGCCGTCCATACTTCCTTTTTATAGTATATAATTGAAATATGATATTATTACGCATAAGTTATCACAAAGGCTCTTAAATGAATGAACATAATAGTAAAAAAGGAGGAATAACTATGACTTTTGAAAAGGATATATTAAATGTCACGGAAACTGCCTATTACTTGTCCTGCAGTCAGCAGAAAATCTACAGTCTGATAAAAAACGGGAACCTTGAGGCATATAAGGACGCAGGACAAAACGGATGAAGAGGACGAAATTGGAAAATCACCGCTTTCTCCGTTGACTATTACTTACGGTCAATGATACACATGTACGCTCAACAAAAGTCTCAAGTGACCACAGAAAAAAAGAACCCCCATAATCAATGAGGTTCAAAAACAGTACGTAAAATTTTTATCGATAAGGAGGATGAGCATGTATAACTACGACAGCGACATCATAAGCATGGAAGAGCTTTGTGAGTGGTTGATGATCGGGCGTGCCACTGCCTCTCGCTTACTTAACTCCGGTGACATTAAATGCTTCAAAATCAATCGGATTTGGAAGATACCGCGCAGTAGCGTTATTGATTACATCAAGGAAAAAGCCGGCATGATACCTTACGAGCCCCAGAAATTTCCAGAGAATGCCGATTGATTATTCGAGAAAATTTTCTCTCACAGCTATACAAAAAATTTTTTTTGGAAAAACAAGACCGCAGCTGTCCGTTTAAATCTATTTTCGATTCATACAAAGCGAAAGCTAATTTTTCTAACGACCTATGTTATTTTGACAGGACGGCAGGACGAAGAGACTCTCTGTCCGTCCGTCCTGTCAAATTTACCCATAACACGGCTTACTTCGGCGAAGGCAGTTCGACCAAATCTAAAGGTAAGGTGAATTCTTTTTCGTCTGGCGCGACAACGCAATTCTCCGGCGTAAATCGTTTATCGGGTGGCAACTCACAATTTTGGTCTAGCCAAGACGCATAAGGAAAAACCGAAATTTTCTCGTCAAGATTTTCAATCAACGGAACCGCACTCTTCAGGTACGCGCCCATCACTATTATCGGAGGCAATACAACGCGATTTATCCAACCGACTGCCTCATCGTAGCTGACAAATTCCTTCACGCGGGGACAATCAAATGCGTTCAAAAAATTTATAACATCTGAAAGCGCAGTTGAAACTGATACATGATAACCGTTCCCAATCAATGCAAAAAATCTCGGAGTCATTGTCGGTACTATTCGCTCATAAAACGGTGCACGCAAAACATCTTCAAGTTTGGGTAGAGTTGGCATTACAAAAGGATTCCGTAACAGCTTTTTTTTGTATGTGTTTAAAGCAAGCGAAGTAATACGCTCGCCATTCGTCATTCATTGTCTGAATTTCCACGCCGGAAACCTTCTCCAAAACGTACCTAACCCGTTTCAAGTCCTCTGTCAAATCAAAACCGTCTTCAAAATTCATTACAAAGATTTTGCGCATGCCATTTCTCTCCCTCATTTAAAATTTTCTAAAACCATGACGCGAAGAACTAACATGCGTCGGCGACTACCTTTCTTCGCTCGTTTCAAATACTCATTGCCGACAGTTCCCTTAGGCATTAACGTCCCTTCCGACACTCCTCGACGTAAAAGTTCTTCTTTGAGCGTCTGCTCCTTTACCGTCCATGATTGACCGAACCTAAAATAAAATTTTTTAACCAAGGCGAAGGCTTCATCGAATCGCAACCACAATGTCTGCGTTGCCTTTTCCTTAAAGCCTATATAAGATTGTTCATCGCTGACATAATTATCTTCATTTTCGGCAATACGCGTTCCGACATTCGTGCCCAACGTCTGATTAAGCGCGAATAAGAAACGTCGAACAATATCAGCCTCCGCGCTTACCTGTTGATGAGCTTCAAGTATTTTCAAAACAGAGGTAGTTGCACTATCGACATATCCTGTAGCAAAGTCTTCGCCGAAGCCGCACCACTTCCCAAACGTTGAAATTAACTCGGCAAGCAGATTCATGGTCGAGGCGAAGTCTACAAAGCGCGGCACTTTCAACACGTTCGCATAATGTTGCCGGTAAATCAAAAACCGTTGATTAAAATCGATGATAAAATTCACTGGTTGCTCCTCAAGAAAACGTATAAACAACGCGAAGTAATCTCTTAAAATCTC
>CAMYWI010000261.1 GCA_947302675.1 uncultured Selenomonadales bacterium
CTGCGAAGTTGTCTGCGAAGACGGCGCAATCAAAATGCCGCAACCGCTTTATCCGAGCTATCGCAAGGGCGCGCAAGTTTCTACGACCATTGATACTGATTGCTTTGTCCGTTTCCATGACGCCTATGACGAAGAAGTACAAGATTGGGTAAACGAAGCGGCTAAAGGCATTATCAGCGGTCCTAATGCTTGGGACGGCTACCTTGCGGCAGTCACCTCTGATGCGCTCGTTAAATCTCAGGAGCAGAACGGCGCGGTCATTCAAATCGAAAAGAAAGGTCGTCCCGACTTCTACAAATGAGCCACCTCCCCTAACTTTGACCCCTAATCCAACAAATGGATAATTATAATCCCGTCGACAAGTTTGGCGGGATTTTTCTTTACAAAAAAAGAGCCCGCCTTTTTGAGACGGACTTTATAAATTTTTGTCGAGAGAATTTATTTGACAGGTACGCAATGTTTGTCGTTAATGTCGGCAACTTTTTTGACGCGGCGGCGATATTTTTCAGCGGTCAGAGGTTCGGTCTTAAGCCAAGTCTTTACGATTTCCATAGCGATAGCCGAGCCGATAATTTTCCCGCCAATGCAAAGGACGTTCGAGTCGGTGTGCTCGCGCGAAAGTTGAGCGCAGAAAGGATCTTGGCAAACAGCCGCATAAATGCCGTAAATCTTGTTGGCGATGAGCGCACTGCCGTAGCCTACGCCGTCAACGAAAATGCCGCGCTCGCATTCGCCCTTCGCAACCGCCAATGCCGCTGGATAGACGAAATCCGACAAGTCGCACGCGCCCTCGTCGTAGGTGCCGAAGTCTTTCACCTCGTAGCCCTGCTCTTCAAGATAGGCTTTAATCTGATTCTTGAGCGCGGTGCCGGCGTGGTCGTTAGCCATTGCAATTTTCATTTGAACTCCTCCTTAAAACTTTTTACTGAATATTCTATACCGCTGAAAAATTTCCTTGCGTTCGGTCAAAAGTTTTCGGGATAAATCAGTCGCGCCATTTCTCTAACGGCGTCGGGGTAGTGAAGTCCGGGACTTAGCAGAAATAAATCTTGCGGCAAAAAGTACAGCCGATTATTTTTCACCGCGCCGATTGTCTGCCACGCTTTGTTGTCCTCGATAGCTTGTAGCATGTTCGCTTTAATCTCGTCAATGTCGCCCATGCTCGTCACGAAAATTATTTCGGGATTTTGTTCAGCGAGCGTCTCCATGCTGTAGGGCGCGGCGTCAGGATTTTTTTCAAGCGGCGTCATGCCGGCGGCGACGTTCTCCCAGCCAAGCATGTTCACAATCGAACCGGCAATGCTCCCGTCGAGTTGAACGCTCAAGCCCTGCGCGGTCGAGTGAAGAATTGCCACGCGCAGATTTCTTTTCGGCACGCGCTCAACGACTGCTTTAATTTCGGCGTCCATGCCGCTGATAATTTTATCGCCCGCTTGAGTGTCGCCGCTTATCACGGAAAAAATCTTTAGCCCGCGTTTGAAGTCGTCATAAGTTTTAAGTTCGACGACCAGCGCGGGAATTTTATTTTCCTCAAGCACGGGCAGAAGTTTTTCGTTCATGCCCTTGTTGACAATGACCAAGTCGGGCGCACAACTCAACAGCCGCTCCACGTCGATTTGGTAGACCGCGCCGACACTCGGAATATTTTTCGCCCAATTGGGAGTTTTATTCTTTGAATCGGGTCGCCCGACAATCTCGACGCCGACCGCGTGTAATGGCTCCAAGAAACTCGCGCTCGTCACAACAACCCGCGCAGGTTTTTTAGTCAAGATAACTTTCCTGCCCGCGTCGTCCTCTATCGTTGCAAAGACTTCTTGCGGAGCCTCTGAAACTTTTTCGCCGCCGCAACCACAAATCATCATCGCCGCGCAGATTAGCAAAAGAATTTTTTTGAACATGATTTCACCGCATTTTCATTGGCATTAATTTTGTTTATGGAAGTATTGTTAACCTCTTTCAGAATTGCCTCCCAAATCCCCGAAGTTTTGGTTAACAATTAGCAAATTCTTTCAGAAAACGACTCGTGGGCAAGTCAGCGAGCCTTTTTCTTAGCAATTTTTCTCCATAAAGATTTCAATCGTTGCGCCGCGTTAAAATCGTCGACAGATAATTTAAATGGTCGTCCTTGTGCGCGGCAATGTCCGTGATAATTTTCTCGTCGTCGAGTCCGCAACGGCTAACCAAAACCGCGTCGGAGATCATGTCGCGAGCTTTGAGCGCGTCGACGACTTCGGGGAAATTTTTATAAACCTTCATGAGCACGGTTGCGTCCGCGCGGTCGAGAGAATTTTTAATCGCGTCGAGTTCGGCGGTCGCGGGGATTATCGTCAAGATGTCGTTGCCGTAAGCGAGCGGGCGTCCAATCTGCGCGGCTATCGCCAAGAACGCTGGCACGCCCGGTATCGTCACGATTTTTACTCCGCAACTTTTGAGCAGTTTGAAAATATAAATGTACGTGCTGTAAAACATTGGGTCGCCCAGCGTCGCGAAACCGACATTTTTTCCGCCGCGCAGTTCGTTCAAAATCTCCTCCTTGTTCGCCTCGAAAATCTCCGTCTCTTCCGCGAAGTCCTTGACCATTGGGAAGGTCTGATAAATTATTTCGACGCTCGGTTTAAGGTAGGGTTGCGCGATTGACAGGGCGACGCTGTCAGATTTTTTCTCGGTCTTGGGCGCGATAAGCACGTCGATTTTTTTCA
>CAMYWI010000262.1 GCA_947302675.1 uncultured Selenomonadales bacterium
ACGCCTTTTTCTTTGCTTACTTTCTTTTGGGCGTAGCAAAAGAAAGTAAGAGAAAAACTTTTATTTTGGAACGATTAAGGCGCGAATTGCGTTGAGCACGGCGAGAATCATGACGCCCACATCCGCGAAGATTGCCGCCCACATGTTCGCCAGCCCCATTGCGCCCAGTATCAAGCACAAGAATTTTATGCCGATTGCAAAGAAAATATTTTGCTTGACGATTGCAAGACACTTGCGCGAGATTTTTATCGCCTTAGAAATTTTGCGCGGGTCGTCGTCCATTAGCACAACGTCCGCCGCCTCAATCGCCGCGTCCGAACCCAACGCGCCCATTGCAATTCCGACATCTGCGCGGCTGAGGACTGGCGCATCGTTTATCCCGTCGCCGACGAACGCAACCTTGCCGCTCGTTTGCTCCGACAAAATTTTTTCAAACTCCGTGACTTTATCGGCGGGCAAAAGTTCACTGCGATAATTTTTAATGTCGAGTTCGCCCGCAACCTTCGACGCAATTTTTTCACTGTCGCCCGTGAGCATGAAAATCTTATCGACGCCCGCGCAGGTCATATCGGCAACGGCGGCTTTCGCATGAGCCTTGAGCGCGTCGGAAATAACGACGTGCCCCGCGTATTCGCCGTTAACCGCGACATGAATAATCGTGCCGACCTTGCGGCAGGGAATCCACTTCGCGCCGAGTTCATCCATAAATTTTTCGTTGCCGACGCTGACAACTTGCCCATTAATCGTCGCGCGAATACCGCGCCCCGCAATCTCTTCGACGTTCTCAACTTTGCAATCGTCGCGTTCGTTCGGATAAGCTTTTCGCAGAGAATTTGCAATCGGGTGCGTGGAATATCTTTCGACGTGCGCGGCAAGGTGCAATAGCTCCGTCTCGCTGAAGTTCAAATTCTTGCTGTGCACGGCGACGACTTCAAAAATCCCCTGCGTAAGCGTGCCGGTCTTGTCCATGACGACCGTCCTAACCTTCGAGAGTGTCTCAAGAAAATTCGAGCCTTTGATTAAAATTCCTTCGCGACTCGCGCCGCCAATCCCTGCAAAGAAACTCAACGGAATGCTAATCACCAACGCGCACGGACAACTTATGACTAAGAAAATCAGCGCACGATAGAGCCAAGTGCTCCACTCGCCAGAAAACAGCGGCGGGATAACTGCAAGAGCAACCGCGCAACCGACGACGGCGGGCGTATAAATCCTGGCAAACTTCGTGATAAAGTTTTCGGAGCGAGACTTTCTGGAGCTTGCGTCCTCGACGAGTTCAAGAATTTTGGAGGCGGTCGACTCGCCGAACTCCTTAGTCGTGCGAATTTTCAAGACGCCGTTTAAATTTATACAGCCGCTCACGACTTCCGAACCTTCCGAAACTTCGCGCGGAAGACTTTCGCCGGTCAGCGCGACGGTATTCAAAGTTGACTTGCCCTCGACGATAACGCCGTCAATCGGAATCTTTTCGCCAGGCTGAACGGTAATAATCGTGCCAACTTCGACCTCGTCAGGATCAACTTGCGCAAGCCCGCCCGCCGTCTCGACGTTAGCATAATCGGGACGAATGTCCATAAGCTCGGAAATATTTTTGCGACTCTTGCCGACCGCGACACTTTCAAACAGCTCGCCGACCTGATAAAACAGCATAACGGCAATGCCCTCGTTATAGTCGCCGTCCTCGTAAACGGCAAGCGCGAACGCGCCGAGCGTCGCAATCGTCATCAAAAGTCCTTCGTCGAGCGCACGCAGATTTTTTAGCCCGTGCGCCGCTTTCAACAAGACATCGTAGCCGACGATTAAATAAGGAATCAGATAGAGTAAAAATCTTTCGACGCCCGCGACTTCGACAAAATTTAAAACTATCAGCAAAGTCGCCGCGCAGATTATTCGCGCAAGATTTTTTTTCTGCTTGGCGTTCATAAAAAGATTTCACAGTCCTTTTCGACGCGCTTGCAGTTTTCGCGGACGCGGCTCATAACTTCCTTAGCATCGACGCCGTCTTCAAACTCGACTTTAATCTTGAGCGTCATGAAATTTACGACAGCATCGCGGACGCCCGCCGTCTTTTTCGCCTCGACTTCCATAAGGTTCGCGCAGTTGGCGCAGTCGACATCAATCTTGTAACTCTTCTTCATGCTAATCACCTCGAAAAATTTTATAGCACGCAGGATTTTAAATGTCAATGACGGTTCATTTAACGCGGCGTCAATGTCTTTAGCACGTTGACCAGATTGTTGAGGAGATTTTTTTTCGTCCTGAACGTCAAGAAAATTCGTTGCGAAGTCTCGATAAACTTCAAGTTGCGGCGGAAAACCTTCGACAGCGCGATAATCCCTTGCGCCGAAATTCGCTTTACGTCGCTGAAAACTATCTCGACGCGCAAATTTTGTTCTTGAATCGATTTGACGCCCAAAAACTTTGCGGCAACCCGGATTTGCGTCACGAGCAAAAGATTTTCGACCGGCTCGCTGATTTTACCGAATCTATCTTGCAACTCCTCGCGCAGGTCTTTTATCTCTATGTCGTCGCGCACGACCGCCAGCCGCCGATAAATTTCTATCTTGTCGCCCGCGTTTGAAATATATTCGCGGTTAATGAACGCCTCGACCGGCAAGTTGATTATCGGGTCGGGGTCTTCGACGCTCTCGACCGATTTATTTTGCAACTTATTGACCGCCTCTTCCAACAG
>CAMYWI010000263.1 GCA_947302675.1 uncultured Selenomonadales bacterium
ACGTTGTTCAAAGCAAGCGGCTAATTGCGGGCGGCGACGTTGACATTACGAACGGCACGGGCAATACTACTCTGGAAAAAGTTTCTGCCAAAAATGCCAACGTCACGGCGATTAACGGCGACATTTCGGCAGAGCAAATTTCCGCCGACGAGACAGTTACCATTGAGCTTGAACGCGGCAACTTGCAACTTAATCTTGCCAAAGGTAAGGGCGTCGTGATTCTTACAGGCAACGAAAATTCCAAAGCAACGGTCAACACAATCAGCGCGAACTCGGCGTCGTATGATAAAAATATCGTTCACGTCTGGCAGTCATTGCCTTTCCAAACGAGTTCAGGAAAAACTTCCAACTCCACAACGAAAAATTCCACAACGAAAAATTCAACGACGAAAAATTCAACGACGAGAACTTCAACCGCGAATACTTCAGCGGCGAGGACTTCAACCGCGAGGACTTCAGCGGCGAGCACTTCAACGGCGAGCACTTCAACCGCGAGTAATTACTTTGGCAATAGCGTCTACAACTTCGGGACGCCCGCGACGCTGACGGTTGCGACGCCGCCGACTTACTTCAACAACTACAGCTTTGATGACGTTGAAAATATTGTGGACGTTGTGAGCTACAGGCTGGCGCGTAATTACTTCGAGCTGAGATTTGCCCCGAAGTGGATTAGTAAGGAGTTCATGAGCGTTGACTTTGCGGACGACTTCTTCAACATGAGGAATGCAACGGCAGATGAGCTGACAATCGACTAAAGACTTTGCAAAAAAATTTGAGGTACGGTAGAAATTACCGCACCTCTTTTTTATGCGTTCAATGATTTATTTACAGAAGACCGCGTTCCTTTGCCGCTTTTCTGTAGCCGTTGCGCTTTGCCATATTGGCAGTGCTGTTACCCATGCGCCGAAGTTCGTCGCGTAAATCTTCGCGGCTCATGCTCATTGCTTCGCGGTAATATTCGTTGGATTCTTGCGCCCAATCTTTAACCGCGCCGCCGATTGCATCGAACAATCCCATAAAAATTCCTCCTTAACCTTTAGTGACTTTGATTTTACCCTTGCCGTATTCGACGGTGTAGCGTTTGCCGCAACCGGGACAAGTGCCGCTGGTGCGTTGCGTGCTTGCTGTGTCGACCGTGTAGGAATTGAGTTTGCGCCCGCAATGCGGACAGTTCGCGCTTTTGGAAATCATACTCCTCACTCCCGCTTAATTTTTCTCGGAGCCGCTACTCGAAAAGATTTTATCCGCCTTCTCGAATTGCTCCAGCATTTTGTCCATGTCGTCATTGAGCTTTTTTAAGCCCTCGAAAGTTTCTTTCATGTCGCTCCAAAAATTTTTTAAATCCGATTTGTAAATGCCGTCAATGTCCGTGAGCAGTGCCAATTCCACGTCCAGTGCTCTGGAAATTCTTATGAGCATTGGCAAGGAAATAGTTTTATTTCGGGAGCCGGTTTCTATTTGCGATAAATAATTTTTGTTTATGTTAAGCTTGTCGGCGAGTTCGGCTTGCGTCATATTCCGTAACTTCCGAAAGCCCGCAATCCGCATTCCGATACATTTCATCTCCGCTGTAAAATCTTCGCTCATAATTTTTCCTCCGAAAACTTTATCTGTCACGTATTTTATCAGAAAAAAATTTTTTGTCGCCCGTCTGAAAAACGTATTCCAACAGCAAATAGCTGTACTTCAACAAAAAAGGCTCCCGACAGGAGCCGTGATAATTGTGCAGTTGTTTATCTTGCTTGCCAAGTTAATTGTTCGTGATTGGCGGAGAATTTGGAGCCGTCCGCGAGTTGATAGGTAATATCTGCGCGGCTGTCAATGGTGAGTGAGCCGCCGCTCTTGAAATTAATCGAGACGCCGCTTGAAGTAAAGTTCGTGCCGCTGATTTGCTCAAGCGTGACGTTGGAAAGGATAACGGCGTCGCCGTCGTTCGCGCTTTGAATCGTATCGTTGCCGCTCGTGTAGAAGAAAAGATTTTTGCTCTTGCCGCCGACGAGCAAATCATTTCCGTCCGCTCCCCAGAGGCTTGCGTCTCCTTTGCCCGCGCAGATGACGTTGTCAAGGTCGTTGCCCGCGAGAGTATTTCTGCCGTCGGAGGTTGAGGCGTCGAGGGTTTTAATATTGCCGACGAAGTTTTTGCCGTGCGAGCCGTCGAGCCAAACTTCCGCCTCTTCGCTGACCGTGACGCTTGCATTCTTACTCGTCGCCAGGAAGTAGTTCGCCGCGTCGTCGTAGGAAATGTTTTTATCAACCAGCGCGGTGAAGTCGTTAATGCGGAAGGATTTGCCTTGCGCGTCCTCAAGCGTAATCCATTCGTCGCCGAGTTGGATAATCACGTCGCCCGAATTTCTTAAAACAACGTTGGTTACCGCCGAGCCGATGCTGATTTTATCTTCCGCGAAGTTGAAGTTCCTAATCACGTCGTGACCCGCGCCCGCGTCGAAGATAAATTGCGTCGTGCCGTCTGCGTTGCTTGTCAAAGTTTCGTTTTGCGCCGAGCTGATAACCGTATTCAAGCCGCCGCCAACCGTGATTTGATTGATACCGTAGAAATTCTTGTTAAGGTCAAGTGTCAATGATTCGTCAAAGCCAGAGAAGTCGACGCCCGATTTCTTGCCGAAGTAAATATCTGCGGTCTCGTTGACGGAAATATTTTCGCCTTCCTGCGCGACGTAAGCCGTGAGAGTTT
>CAMYWI010000264.1 GCA_947302675.1 uncultured Selenomonadales bacterium
GATTAATTTCCGGTGCCGCGCAGGTTCCCGCGTCAAAACTTTTCTCCGAGTTCTTGTGGGGGCAAGCTCTCTTTAAAAAGTTTCGATTAAGTTTCTGCGACGGCTAGTGAATAGAGATCGCCCACTGATTCAATTAGGAGTGTGGAATGAGGAATTTGAAATTATTTTTTACATTCCTAACTCCTAATTCCAAATTGTTCAGCCGCGACCGTTCGCGTCGTTTCGGCTATCAATCCTCCTTTTAAATTCGATTTTGTTCGACTCGCAAGCGTATTTTAACATGTTGTTTCATTTTTGTCGATCTTTTTTTATTAAAATTTCATGAAAAACAGCCTACAATTTTTAAGCCGATTAAAATTTTGCAGGAAGTTTTGACGCGGCGTCGAAAGTAAATGCAAAATGTAGAGCGATAAATTTAGAAGGAAGAATGATTATGAGCACAAATTTATTTCTCCAGGTCGGCGAGGATTCTCCGTTGAGCCGAATCAAGACTTACTTTGACGCCCTGCAAAACTCTGCTGACGAATATTTTTTCGTTAGGGATTTGGGGGCGGGTATGACTTTGCTGTCCAAAAATTTCTTGCAAGACTTCAATTTTCAAGAAGAAATTGTCGAGGACTTTGCGGCATTGCTCCTGCCGTTTGTGTGGCATGACGACCGCGAGGTTTTGGAAGAGGCTTTGGGCAAAATTGATTCGGTCAAACCCGGCGACGAAGTTTTTGTCGAGTTCCGTCTGCTGAACAGTATCGGCGAATATGGCTGGGTGAGTCTGCGCATGACGACGGGCACTGATGAATTCGGTCAACCGGAACTTGTCGCGGGCGTGATTGCTCGCATGGACTTGAAACAAAAAGCCGACCCCGTGACTGGTCTCCTCAACCGCAACGCCTTCCAGACCGCTTTGATGAACGAATTAAACAGCTCGCCCGATGTTCGCGGCGCGGTCGTTTTCGTCGGGCTGGACAACTTCCGGCTCGTAAGCGAAACTTACGGTCACGAGTTCGGCGACAATGCCTTGAAACAACTCGCGCAGGACATGACGAACATTTTGCCGCCCGATATTCGCCTGTACAAGCTCGATAATGACATGTTCGCGTTCTTTGTCGAGGACGTTTATCCGGAAGAGTTGGAAATTATTTTTTCAAGCGTGCAGCTGTGTATGCGCGAGATTCAAAATGTCGAGGATACAATTTTCTGTACAGCGTCGGGCGGCGCGGCATTCTATCCCGATGACGCTTACGACGTGACGACTTTAATGCGCTACGCCGAAGTTGCCCTTGAGTTCGCAAGGCAAAAGGGGCGCGACCAAATCGCCTTCTTCGACAGCGGCTATTATGATCGTTGGCGTTATGATATTGGTATGCAAAACCTCATGCAGAATTCGATTGCGCGGGGTTGCGAGGATTTCTTCCTTTGCTATCAGCCGCAAATCGACGCCAAGACGCAAAAGCTCGTCGGCGCGGAGGCACTTCTGCGCTGGTACGACAGAGACGGCACAGTTGTTGCGCCCATGCAGTTTATCCCCATGCTTGAGCGTTCGCGCATGATTATTCCCGTCGGGCACTGGATTATCGAAAACGCCGTCCGCACTGCCAAAGAGTGGCAAAAGTTCATGCCGAAGTTCGAGGTCAGCGTCAACATTTCCCTTTACCAACTCGAAGAGCAAATGCTTTATGAATTCGTCGCGGATTGCCTTGAGCGTCATCAGATTGACCCGCACACGGTTGTTTTCGAGTTGACGGAGAGCAACAAAGTTTACGACTGGGATTTTGTCAACAAGCAGTTTAACGCCTTCCACGATCTCGGCATTAAGATTGCAATGGACGATTTCGGCATGGGTTACGCGAACTTGGCGTTCCTTAAAAATTTCCATTGCAACCAAGTTAAAATCGACCGCTACTTTGTCGAGAATCTTGTCAACAGCGAGTACGACAAGCAGATTATCAAGCACGTTATCCAGATGTGCCACGCGGTCGGCATGGAAGTTGTGGTCGAGGGCGTCGAGGACGAGGCGACTTTCATTTATCTGCGCGACGAATGCAACGCCGATGTTATTCAAGGTTTCTACTTTGGCTATCCGGAAACGACGGACGTTTTTGTCAAGCGTTTCAACAAGTAAGGCGGAGGGATTGTTATGAAAAAAATTTTTGCAATCATTTGCGGCGCGATGATTCTGAGTTCGTCGCTGTGCTTGGCAGCGGTTGACGGCGATAAAATTTCGCTGGGCGGGATTGTGCCGGGTATGAGCGAACAGGATTTAATTAACGCCTTCGGACAGCCGACCTATCGCGACGGCGACGACTGGTCATATAAAACTTTCAATGTTGAAGTTGAGCGCGGCATTGTCGAGAAAGTTTCGACGCGCTTTGATTCGATTATAACTCCCGACGGCGTGAGGGTTGGGCAGGCGGCGGAGGTTTTGAACGATACCTTCGGCAAGGCTGACAAAGTTGACAACGACAGCGACGGCGTCGAGTATGAATACTACAGCACCGACGGCACCAAGAAGATTGAGTTCAAGGTTGTCAACGGCATTATCGCGAAGATTACTTGCAAGGTTCACGACTGAACGCCCCTCTTTGTCAAAGCGTGAGTATGCGGAACCGACTATTCGGTTTTAAAATAAATTTTATTTGTGGAACAAACTTTTCTTTGCTTGTCCAAAGAAAAGTTTGACAAAAGAAAACC
>CAMYWI010000265.1 GCA_947302675.1 uncultured Selenomonadales bacterium
GAGCAAGTTCAAATTCATCAGCAAGACGCCGGCATTAAAAGAATCTTCAAAGCGAATGAAACCGTCCGTGCAAATGGGACGACTTTTAACGGCACTAATCATGCCTATCGCCTCGTGCGTGATGACGCCGAGAATTTTTTCGCCAAGCTCAATCTGCCAAAGACTTTTTATGTCGAGATTGACGATAATATCCGAGTCGAGATAAATCGCCTTCCCAATGTCCGGCGAAAGAACTTGCGGAATAAAAAATCTGTAGAAGGTTGCGAGGCTGAAACGAGTTTCGGCGGCTTTTGGAAAAGTCTCTTTTATCTCGGCGATTTTGTCCGCGCAGAGTTTCTCGACGTTATAAAATTTCACGAGCTGTCCATAACGCCCCGCGAGGTAAGTGAATTTATCGCGGTTGTCGTCGGTCAAAGTGTTGTCGTGGAGAATATGAATCGTGACTTCGGCGTTGGTGTTGTCGAAAAGCGAGAGCATCGCCGTGCCCGTAAATTTGGTGTAGCGTCCTGTTTTGTCTTGAAAACAAAAACAGACATGAATCATAAAATCACCTCGCATTTGATTTTCTATGCAAAGCCGTTTTTTCCTGTAGAAAAGAAAAAAACTCCTGCCAACTCGACGGGAGCCGCTGATTCCTCAGCTAAAGAAATGTATGAGCAATGCCTCCCCGTTATGGGGAAAAACTTTTCGCCTAAGCGTGACGCTTAACCCAGCGGTCGCGCCGTGCCGTTCGATAATTTGAACGTTGTCACCGCGCCAGTACGCAATGCCTGCGCATTGCTAGCTTCGCTGAATAAGCAGTAAAAGAAAAAACGCCCTGTTTGCGGGCGCAGGAAAAATAACTTTAAAACAAAGTTCAAATCTCCTTCCTGTCGCTCGCAGGTCAAACGGCGATTGTTAATCGAGCAGTTCTCCCGACTTCGGCTCAACACTTCTCTGCGCCTTCCCAAGAAATTTTTCCCAGTGACATATTTGCAGAGTCGCTCCCCGCTACGGTGGCGTGACCGTTCCGGCTTTCGACCGGATTCCCTATTGAGGCTTGCGCCACTCGATCCAATCAGTATTAAATTTTCAACGCGCCTATATTCCTACAAAACGCCGCATTTGTCAACAAAAAAGTTGACAGCGATAAAATTTTTGTGTTAGACTGCGCAAGCCGACGTTCCTCTGCGTGCGGGCATGAACTTCGAGCAAAGATTGGAGGACTTAAATTGAATATCATAGAACTTTTGGAGAAGGAACAACTTCGCGACAACATTCCGGACTTCGCGCCGGGCGATACGGTTCGCGTTCATGCAAAAATCGTCGAAGGCAACCGCGAGCGCATTCAGATTTTTGAAGGCGTCGTCATTGGTCGTCAAGGTAGCGGCGTGCGCGAAATGTTCACCGTCCGCAGAATTTCTTACGGCGTCGGCGTCGAAAGATTATTTCCCGTGCACTCGCCGCGCGTCGAGAAAATTGAAGTCGTTCGTCGCGGCGCGGTTCGTCGTGCGAAACTTTACTATCTGCGCAAGCTCACGGGCAAGGCAGCACGTATCAAAGAAAAGAAAGCCAAGAAATAATTTTGAACGAAAATTTTTAAGGCAGTCGCAAACTTTTGGGCGGCTGTCTTTTTCTGCGCGATAAAAAATTCTTGACTTAAGCAAACTCTAACCGCTATTATAAGAAAAAATCCCCTGCGCGGGGTTAAAAGGAGGAAAAATTTTATGGCAATTCAAGCTCCCGTCGTCGGCTCAAAGAACGTCACCGGCGAAAATTATCAAGGCTCGGCGGCAAAAGTTTACTTCACAAAAAAAATCGACGCCGAACATTTAATTAAGCTCTACAAAATGATTGACGAGAATATTTTTGGCAAAGTCGCTATCAAACTCCACACCGGCGAGAAAAACGGTCCGAACATTCTGCCGCGCGACATGGTTCAAGCCTTCCAAGCGCAAGTTCCTAACTCCGCTATCGTCGAGTGCAACACGCTCTATCACGGCGACCGCTACGATACCAAAGGTCATCTCGAAACGCTCAAGGTTAACGGCTGGACTTTCTGCCCCGTCGACATTATGGACGATAACGAGCAGACCGTTAACTTCCCCGTGCGCAACGGTTTCCACCTCAAGGAAGTTGCTATGGGCGGCAACCTCGCTAACTATGATTCGCTGATTGTCCTCACGCACTTCAAAGGACACGCAATGGGCGGTTTCGGCGGCTCCATGAAAAATATCGCAATCGGTTGCGCGAGCGGTCATCTCGGCAAGGCGCAAGTGCACGGCGTCGACCCCAACAACGTTCCCGCCGATTATCTCACCTGGCCCATGAAGGAATATTTTATGGAGCTTATGTGCGACAGCGCGAACGCGACGTGTAATCATTTTGGCAAGCACATTGTCTTCTTGAACGTCATGCGCCGAATCAGCGTTTCTTGCGACTGCGAGGGCATTTACGCCGCCGAGCCGACTATGAAAGACATAGGCATTGCGGTTTCGACGGATATTCTTGCCGTCGACCAAGCTTGCACAGATTTGATTTACGCCGCGAGCGATAGTCACGACATGAAGGAGCGCATTGAAAGTCGCGTCGGACTTCGTCAGCTCTCGGCTATGGCGGAAAAAGGTCTCGGCAATCCGCAATACGAGCTGATTGAAATCGATTAAAAATTTCTTGACAAC
>CAMYWI010000266.1 GCA_947302675.1 uncultured Selenomonadales bacterium
ACGGCGTTCGGCACCGGCATTAGCGAGGACTTCGATTTGAGCAAGCGACGTTACGGCAAAATAATTATCATGACGGACGCGGACGTTGACGGGGCACACATTCGGACGTTGCTCCTGACTTTCTTCTATCGCTACATGAAACCGCTTGTCGAACACGGGCATGTTTTCATTGCACAGCCACCGCTCTATCAAATCCGCAAGGGCAAGAATCACTGGTACACCTATAGCGACGAGGAACTTTCCAAAAAGCTTGACGAGGTCGGACGCGACGGCGCGACTGTTCAGCGGTACAAGGGCTTGGGCGAAATGAATCCCGAACAGCTTTGGGAAACGACAATGGATCCGATGACGCGCACAATGCTCCGTGTGGAAGTCAACGACGCGGTCGAGGCGGACGAACTCTTTACAATCTTAATGGGCGACCAGGTTGCGCCGCGCAGACAGTTCATTGAAGAAAACGCGCTACTCGTCAAGAACTTGGACATTTAGGAGATTGAAATGATAACTCTTTTTTACGGCGGCGACGTCAACATTGGCAGGATGATGAATTATCTGTCGAGGCAGCTTGCGCCGTTCGTCGGGATTGAGGAAATGGCGGCGGCGGATTGTCGGCTCGTGAATCTTGAATGCGTCATTGCGACTAAGGGCGAGCAGACCGCGCGACGAAATACTTTTTATCTTCGCGCGCGCCCCGAACAGACCAACTTGCTTGTCAACGCCAATATTGATATCGTCTTGACGGCGAACAATCACGCGGGCGATTATGGCAAAGACGCCTTGCTTGAGCAAAGTGACTATCTCGACGCGGCGGGGATTTTGCATGTGGGTTCGGGCAAAAATTTTTCGGAGGCATTCGCGCCCGTTTACAAGAAGGTCGGCGACGTGACGCTTGCGATTTTCTCTGTCGACTCGACGCGCAAATCAACTGCCGCGACTGCCGACACTGCCGGAACGGCTTACCTGCCCGCTAATAATCTTGCGCTGTGGAAAAAAGTTTTGGCGGAAAGAATTCGCGCGGCTCACCAAAAGGCGCATGTTGTAATCGTCGCGCCGCATTGGGGAGTTAACAGCGTTCAAAAGCCGTCCGAGCAACTTAAAAAAATCGGGCACTTGCTGATTGATTTAGGAGCCGACGCGGTTTTGGGCACGCACTCGCATCACTTTATGGGCGTGGAAAATTACAAGGCGCGTCCGATAATCTACGACGCGGGCGACTTTCTCTTTGATTCTAAAAAGCGCGGCGTTGGCTGTTTCACGCTCGACATTTCAACGGTCGGCGTTGAGAAAGTTAAATTCGTTCCGTTGGTCAAGCGAGCCGGTCAAACGAAACGTGCCAGAAAGTCTGCGCCCGAAATTCAAAAAATGTTTATCGAACGTTGCGCGGAGTTCAATACGCCGACAAAGATTTTGGAGCGAGGCGTCGTCGAAATTTCTTTTGAGCCGCCGCCACGCTTTAAGGTTATCGAAGACGTCGCTACCGCCGCGCAGGTGAAACGTTTAATCGCGCCAATAACTGAGCCGCGTCCGGAATGGCTTGTCGATAAAGTTCCGCAAGACGCGATTATCTCTCCAAAAGATCTCGGCGGCTTGAAGTTGGTCGGCTATCGCGTCCCGCCCGAATGCCGCACCTTGACCGAAATTAAAATGCTTTACGTCGAAACTTACTGGACGATTGATGAGCCGACTGACAAAAATTATCTGCTGTCGATACGCGGCGTGCCCATTCGCGAATGCGACATGCCGGCTTATGGCGCGGGGCAGGCGCACGAATTTTTAGACAACATGTACCCGACTGACCGTTGGAAACCTGGCGTCATTTATCGTGAAAAGTTCGCGCTTATGGCTCCCCTTCCGAAGGTTCGCGATAAAATGGTAAACGTCGATTTGCAAATCTCAATCCGCGTTCAAGACGACGCAAAAGTTATCGGCGAGTTCAAAGACCCTGACTTGATAAAAATGCGCATTGAAAGTCTCCCGTTTTTGACATAACGACACGATAAAGCTTGTAAGCGGCAACAAAAAACCCGACGCAATTTCTCGCGCCGGATTTTTTTATTTCAAACGTTAAGCTTAGCCGTTGATCAGTTTCGTGTAGAGTTCAATGTACTCTTTAGCGGCGTTCTTCCAGCTGTAGTCGCTGTTCATGGCGTTGGAGGAAATTTGGAGCCAAACTTCAAACTGCGCGTAGGTCGAGAGGGCACGCTTGAGAGCGTACATCATTTCGTGCGCGTTGTAGTTCGAGAAGACAAAGCCGTTGCCCTGTTTGGTGTACTTGTCGTACTGCTGAACGGTGTCTTTCAAGCCGCCCGTCTCGCGAACAACAGGAGCCGCGCCGTAACGCATGGCGATGAGCTGACCAATGCCGCAGGGTTCGTAGTTCGACGGCATAAGGAAGATATCGGACGATGCGTAAATTCTCTGCGCGAGTTCGTAGGAGAAGTAGATATTCGACGAAACCTTTTGCGGATATCTCCACGCCAAGCCTTTGAACCAATCCTCATAAACTTTGTCACCCGTGCCGAGCAAGACGAATTGGAAATCTTCATGCTGCAAAAGTTCGTCCATCATGCGGACAACGAGGTCGAGACCCTTCGCCGCAACGAGGCGCGTAACCATTGAGACAATCGGAATCTTTCTGCCCTGCGGAAGTCCGAGCAAC
>CAMYWI010000267.1 GCA_947302675.1 uncultured Selenomonadales bacterium
GACGAATACGACGCCGACGACGAACTTTCCATGCGCGATAACAATTCGTCGTGCTTTAACTTCCGCTATGTCTCGTTCACCAACAGAATTTCTCTGCACGGCTACGGCATGGCGGTCGATATCAATCCGCTTTACAATCCTTATATCAAGACTGTTGACGGCAAGAAGATTATCGCGCCCGACAACTCCGCTGACTTTGAAGACCGCACTAAAAATTTCCCCTACAAAATTACGGCGGACGATTTGTGTTGCAAGCTGTTCAAGGCGCACGGTTTCACTTGGGGCGGTGATTGTTGGGACGACGAATGGGATTATCAACATTTTTTTATTGAGGAAGGGATTAACCGATGAAAAAGTTTTTCCATTACACATTACTCATTGCTCTTTGCACATTGCTTTTCACGGGTTGCGGCGGCTCCGACTCGGCGGGCGACGGCAGCAAGTTGAGCGTCATGCTCGGTTCAAATGTTGTCAGCCTTGACACCGCGCAGGCGACCGACTCCGCCTCTTTTGAAGTCATTGCCGATTGTATCGATGGCTTAATGCAACTCGACGCGGAAGGAAAAGCTGTTCCCGCGCTCGCTGAAAGTTGCGACGTTTCCGCCGACGGCAAGACTTATACTTTCCACCTGCGCGACGCGAAATGGGCGAACGGCGACGACGTGACCGCTGAAGATTTCGTCTTCGCGTGGCGGCGTCATTGCCAAATGGCTCAGGAATATTCCTACGTCATGGGCAATACGGTTGCTTGCGTGAAAAATGCCGACGCCGTTATCAAAGGTGCCGACCCCAAAACTTTAGGCGTTTCCGCGCCCGATAAAAAGACTTTCGTCGTTGAACTCGATGCGCCGGTTCCCTTCTTTATGTCGTTAATGGCTTTCCCGACTTTCTACCCCGTCAACGAAAAATTCTACAGCTCGCTTGAAAGTGGCAGCTACGGCACGAGTCCCGAAACTTTCCTTGCGAACGGCGCGTTTGCTTTGAGCAGCTACATTCCTGGCACGGCTAATATCCAACTCAAGAAAAACGATTCTTATTGGAACGCCGCGCAGGTCGCGCTTGACGGCTTTCAATATCAAGTCGTGAGTTCCTCCGACAACGCCTTGACTTCCTTCAAGAACGGCACGTTGAACGTCGTCGGCTTGGGCGGCAATCAGGTCGCGCACGTCAAAGACGACGCCGAGCTTTCCAAGAACTTGCAAACTTTCCTGTCGGGCTATCTGTATTATCTTTCCTTCAACCAAGACGCGAAGAATCATCACGCGGGCGCACTTGCCAATACGAATCTGCGCCTCGCAATTTCAAACGCCATTGACCGCGAGTCGCTCGTTGATAACTTTGTCATGAACGGCGCGAAGGCAACTTATACCGCCGTGCCCGTCGGGTTCGCGCCAAATGCCGTGACCGGTAAATTTTTCTCCGAAGACCAAAATAAATTCGCCGACGTTGTGAGTTTCGACGTTGCAAAGGCGCAAGACTTTTTGAGCAAAGCCAAGCAGGAACTCGGCAAGGAGACCTTTGAACTTCAACTGATTTACTCGAACGAAGGCAATAGCGCGACAAAAGTTGTGCAGGCGATTAAGTCGCAGGTCGAAGAGAATTTGCCGGGCGTGACGGTCAATCTGCAACCCATGCCAAAAGCCGAATACCTCAGCAACGTCACGAGCAATAGCTACGATATGGCTCTGGTTGATTGGACGCCCGACTACAACGACCCGATGACTTTCTTAACGCTGTGGACAACTGCGGGTTGTGAAATTGCCGAGCACTGGAGCAACGCCGACTACGACAAAATTATCGACGACTGCACGACCGGCAACCTCGCCGCCGACTACGACGCCCGCTGGAATGCAATGTACGACGCGGAAGAAATTCTTCTCGACAACGCGGTTATCGCTCCGCTCTACACCGACGCCAACGCGATTTTGATCTCGCCGAACGTCAGCGGGATTGAGTTCCACGCCGCCGGCATTGATCGCGTCTTCAAGAACGTTAAAGTTAAATAAACGCAAAAAAATTAGACACGCCGCAACTTTTTTGACAGCGTGTCTTTTTTTATTTCCTTAAGCGTTGATGAGCTTGTAGAATTTCTTCTTGCCCTTGCGAATGACGGCGGGGAAGTCTTTCGCGGTCAAGATGTAATCGACGTCGGAAATTTTTTCGTCGTTCAAAGTCAAGCCGCTCTGAGCAATGAGCCGACGCCCTTCCGATTTTGATTCGAGAATTTTAGCGGCGGCGAGTACGTCGAGTAACTTTTTCCCGACGGCGTCCGCGACTTCGACGCTTGGCATGTTGTCGGAGGATTGTCCCGCGAAAATTTCTTCTGCAGACTTCTGCGCGGCTTGAGCCGCCGCCTCGCCGTGAACAAGCTTTGTAACTTCGTAAGCCAAAACTTTTTTAGCCTCGTTAATGGCGGCGTCCTTCAAGTTGCTGAGGCGATTGACTTCCTCCATTGGCACGAACGTCAGCAAGCTCAAGCAAGTCTTAACGTCCGCGTCGTCGACGTTGCGCCAGTACTGATAGAAATCGTACGGCGAAACTTTTTTCTCGTCAAGCCAAAGTGCGCCGCCCGCCGTCTTGCCCATCTTCGAGCCGTCACTCTTGAGCAATAGTTTGTTCGTCAAGCCGTAAGCCGCGCGACCCGTC
>CAMYWI010000268.1 GCA_947302675.1 uncultured Selenomonadales bacterium
GATAGCGATTGCCTTGCTCGTGTCGATAGCCGAGCCGCCGCCGACCGCAACGATTATATCCGCGCCGCACTTCTTGCAAAACTCCACGCCGCTTTGAACATTCTCGATTGTCGGATTAGCCTTGATGTTGTCGTAAATCTCGAAGTCGACGCCCTGCGCGGTCAAAAGCTCCGTGACTTTGGTCGCGACTTTGAACTTGAGCAGGTCTTTGTCAGTGACGAGCATAACTTTTTTACAGCCGCGACTTTTAATCTCCGCAGGGATCTCCTTAATCGCGCCGGGTCCGAAGTAGGACGTCTCGTTCAAAATAATTCTGTTGACCATAACAATTCCTCCTAAAAATTCACATACCGCAAGAATAATACTTAATTTATTTTAACTCAAGCAAAAATCTTTTGAGGGCGTCTTGCCAATCGGGAAGGCGATTAAAGCCCGCCTCGTCGAGAGATTTTTTGCTGAGCCGTGAGTTAAACGGTCGCCGCGCAGGTGTCGGATAATCAACCGTCGGAATGCCTTCGACTTCAACATCAAGTTTTGCTTGCTTGAAAATTTCCCGTGCGAAGTCTGCCCACGAACAAAAGCCCTCATTGCTCGCGTGATACGTCCCGAATTTCTCCGTCGCCGCCATGTCCGCCAAGAGTTTTGCCAAGTCCGCCGTATAAGTCGGGGAGCCGATTTGGTCGTCGACGACGCGCAGATTTTTTTTCGTCTCGCCGAGCCGGAGCATCGTCTTGACGAAATTTTTCCCGTTAATCCCGAAGACCCAACTCACGCGCACGATAAAATGTTTTTCAAGAATCATGCTGACGGCGTCCTCACCCAAAAGCTTGCTACGCCCGTAGACATTGACGGGATTTTTTTCGTCGTGGACTTCGTAAGGAGTTTTGCCGTCGCCGCCGAAGACGTAATCTGTGCTGATAAAAATCATCTTCGCGCCGACCTCGCGACAAGCCTCCGCAATCCAACGAGTGCCAAAGCCGTTGACCATCAGCGCAAGTTCCGCCTCACTTTCCGCCTTGTCAACCGCTGTATAAGCCGCGCAGTGAATCACAACGTCGGGCTTTTTTTCGAGAATGAAATTTTTCGCGCCCTCCTCCGAAGTCAAATCGACTTCCTTGCGCGTGGTGCCGATAACCTCCGTGCCACGATTTTTTAATTCCTTAACAACATCAAAGCCGAGCTGACCCGTAATGCCCGTGACCAAAATCATTTGAGTTCCTCCTTTAAATCGCTCCGTTATTATTTTCGTCAAAAATTTTTCTTGAGGTAGTCGGAAATTTTTTCGCCCATAATTTTTTTGCCGCGCAGAGCGGGATGCAAGCCGTCGGGCGTCAAAGTTTTGTCGAGATAGCCGAACTCGTCAGTCAAATTTTCTGCCACGTCGATAAAATAGGGCGTCGTCTTTATCCAGAGATTGATTTGTTCGCGAGCCTCGCGCCAATCGCCGTCGGTAATCGGAATGCCGCGTGCCTTCATGAGTTCAGGATTCATTGAAGTCAGCGTGCAGAAGACCGGCGTTATCTCGTGCGCAAGGCATTTATCGCGCAACGTCTCAAGATTTTTGATAACGGCGTCGCTCTTTGTGCCCCCGCGAATGTCATTGACGCCGCCCATGATGACTAAAACTTTTGGGGCGAACGGCAAAACATCTTTGTCGAAACGATCAATCATCATGGCAGTTGTGTCGCCGCTCCTGCCGAGATTTTTTATCGGGACTTCGCAAAAAGTTTCCCATTGACAGGAAAGTTGACCAGCGGGAATGTAAGACGCGCCGCCGTGAGTTATGCTGTCGCCGAGTGCCGCGAACTCAACAGGCGTCTCGACTTTGAAAAATTTTTTCTCCGACCAATCGCTAAGTGGCTTATGATTTTTATCGACGACGCGCACTTGCCAATAGTATTCGCCCGCCGCCGTGAAAGCTCGCGAATCCGTCACGCGATTTAAAGCCTCCGTGTTGAAGAGTTCGCGTACGACTTGATTTTTTGCAACGTCGACGACCCGCACTTGATAGAATTCTGTTTTCGGGAGCGGCTCCCAAGAGAACGTCGGGTAAAGTTGCATGAACGCCATTTGCTCGAACTCTGCGGTTAAAGTCGGCGGCTGGAAATTTTTCGCCTCGACCGCGCCGCCGAGTAAAAGGCTCGCCGTTAACAACAGCGGCAATATTTTCTTCAACTTCATAAAATCATCTCCAAAAAATTTCTCTCATGATAGCAAAAAAAATCCCTCACCGCAAATTTGCATTGACGGAAGGGAATTTTTTGTTGAGAAACCTTTTACCTTAAACTTCGTGATGAATTCAAACTCTTGCCGAACTTCACAAGCGAGACTGCGTAGAGTGCCGCGCAGATTGCCGCTAAGATATAACTCAGCGTGTAACTTAACCCGAAACCAATCTGCGCGTGCAAGATGTAAGCCGAGACCATGTAACAGTAAAACGTGCCGGGAATTATCGCCATAATATAGGGCATGTTGTTTTTAATCATGTAGACGGTAATCATTGCGAAGACAAAGGTAACAATCGACTCGTTCGCCCAAGAGAAATATCTCCAAAGAATCGCGAAGCCGCTCGCGTTGCTTTTGGCGAAGTAGAGAATGAACGCCACGATTGTAAAAATAATCAG
>CAMYWI010000269.1 GCA_947302675.1 uncultured Selenomonadales bacterium
CGTCCACAGGTGCGTTGAAGTAAACGTAAGTATTTTCGCTTGTATTCGCGTATTTAAATGATTCGTCGTCCCACGTCACGTCCACGAAATAATATCTGTCGTCGCCGAAATTTATTGTGTTCCAAACGTGTTGCTCTTTTTTTCCGCCGCCAACGCCTGCCATGCCGTAAACTTTATCGACGTTGACATCGCCGCACATTTTCGCCAGCATGTAAAAGGCATCGCTGTAGCCTTGACAATTTGCCTTCCCGTCAAGGAGCGCACCGACTGCCGTCTGAAATCGCGAAAAGACCGGTTGAGGGTTTTCGGTGTAATAAGTGGTGTTTTCGGTTATCGCGTCGTGAATATATAGTTCCTTATAAAGTGCCGGAAAAGAAATATTATTCGCTGCAAATTCATTCGCGCCTGCGACAATTTCGGATGCCCTGTCGTAAAGTTCCAATTCTTCATCGTCAAGGAAGGAAGTATCGTCGTTATTGTAAGCGTAAGCGACACGCTCGCCGGGACTGAGTGTAAGCTCGAACAAAATATAACTCGTTTCGTCGTCGCCGCCGTAGTCTGCGTAACTCATCGCCCAGCACCCCGTAGTATCAATCAGCGATTGAAAATCGATCATAAAGCCCTCAGTGAGTACAACGGGCACTTCTTCCTCAAGTTCAACTTCTTTGCTTTTGATGTATTTTGCCAAGTCGACTTGATTGTTAAAGCGCGGAGCTTTTTTCCAGTTAATCCTGTTGCTTGCAGCCTTCGTGAAAAGGTCTTTTTTTTCGGCGTTGTTCGTTTCGTCAATGATTTCCGACGAACTGATTTGAAAGCCGGTCTTCACCTCGACGGGAACAGCTTGCGGTCCTTCGATTTCTGTCTTCTCGAAGTCAAGTTTATTGTTGGCGTTGTTGCCGCCACAACCGCTCAGCAATATAGTCGCGGCGAGTAAGCCGGTTAAAAATTTTTTCTTCATGTTTCTCAATTCCTCTTAAATAATTTAGCGAGGTCGCTACTCGAAAATTTTATAATGGTTGGTCGTCCGTGCGGGCAAGTGTGCGGGTGCGGCGTCGCGGCGAGTTCCTTCAAAAGAATTTCCATTTGCCGCACGTTGAGTTCTTGACCGGCTTTAATAGCCGCCTTGCAAGCGGTCGTTGCCAACACCGCTTGACGAATTTTTTTCGCAATGTCGTCCGCGTCCTTTATGCCGTTGAAAATTTCCTCAACAATGCCGCGCAGAAGATTTTCGGCGTCGGTGTCGGCGGCGTCAAGCGGCACTTCCGTAACGCGAAATTCATTCTCGCCGCTCGGCTCCATTGTAAAGCCCAACTCCGCGAAGAGCGCAAGATTTTTCTCGATAAGCTCCGCCTCGCGCGAATCAAATTTCAAGACGCGGTGAATCAACAAGCCCTGCGCGGGAATTCTTTCTGCGTAGCCGCTCAACTTGTCGAAGAGAATCCTCTCGTGCGCGGCGTGTTGGTCGACAATGTATAAATCGTTGCCGCTCCTCGCCAAAATATAGCAAAGTGCAACCTGTCCAATCGGCTCAAGCTCCAAAATTTTTTCGGGCTTGGGAATTTTTTTAGGCGGCTCGGATTTTTTGACGGGCGCGGAAATTTTTGGCGGCTCAGAAGGTTTTGCCAAAGACATTTCAAAATCCAAATCGTCATCAACTTTTTTATCACGCTCAAAATTTTTTGGCGGCTTGTCTTCGGGCACTTCGATGAGATTTACTTGTTTAAGTTGCGGGACTTCGGGCGGCGCGGCGACTTCGCTCAAATCTTTGACTTCCTGCTTGCCATCGACCGCCTCGCGCACCGCGTGATAAACCGCCTTGAAAATTCTGCCCTCGTCCTCGAACTTTATCTCTATCTTCTGCGGGTGAACGTTCACGTCGATTGAGTTCTGCGGCACGTCGATTTTTATCAACGCGAACGGGAAGCCCGTTTTGGGTATCAGCGACTTGTACGCCTCGTCGAGTGCCTTTGCAATCATTCTGTTTTCGACGACGCGCCCGTTGACGATGAGCGTCTGCCAACTGCGATAACTCTTTAACATGTTGGGCTTGGTGACGTAGCCGCGCACTGTTAAATCTTCAACGTCGGCTTGCAAAGTCAAGAGCGCGTCGGTTAAATCCGTGCCGTAAATCGCGCTGAGCGTGTCGAGAATTTTTCCATTGCCAGGCGTCGAAAGTGAATTGCGGTTGCCGTTGATAAAGCGGAAGGCAATTTCGGGATGACTGAGCGCGAGTTTGACAACGAAGTCGCTGATCTTACTCGCCTCCGTCGGCGTCGCCTTTAAAAACTTCAGCCGCGCAGGCGTGTTGAAAAATAAATCCTCAACCAAAATCGTCGTGCCAACGCGGCAACCTATCTCGTGCGTGTCGGAGAGTTTGCCGCCGTTGATTAAAAGTTTCGTGCCGAGTTCGTCATCTGCGCGGCGCGTCTGCAGAGTAAATTTCGAGACGGCGGAAATCGTCGGAAGAGCCTCGCCGCGAAAGCCAAGCGTCGAAATTTGGATAAGGTCGGCGGCAGTCGTGAGCTTGCTCGTGGCGTGGCGACGAACAGAAAGCGCGGCGTCATCGCGAGACATGCCCGCGCCGTCGTCCGTCACA
>CAMYWI010000270.1 GCA_947302675.1 uncultured Selenomonadales bacterium
GGGGCCTTTTCTTTGCTTACTTTCTTTGGGCAAGCAAAGAAAGTAAGTTAATAAACATAAAAGTCATTTTAAAATCCAATTAATCTCTCATTCTATCGCGGAGAATAACGTCATGCGAGCCGCCCTCAACGATACTGACGGAGCTAACCAGAGTAATTTTCGCCTTCTCGCGCAGTTGGGCAAGATTGAGCGCACCGCAGTTGCACATAGTCGAGCGAATTTTATCGAGCGTGGCACGAACATTATCCTTGAGCGAACCAGCATAGGGAACGTAGGAATCGACGCCTTCTTCAAAGGAAAGTTTCTTGTCGCCGCCGAGATCGTAGCGTTGCCAGTTGCGAGCGCGATTGGAACCTTCGCCCCAATACTCCTTATAATAAGTGCCGTTGATTCTGATCTTATCGGTCGGGGATTCGTCGAAACGGGAAAAATATCTGCCGAGCATGAGGAAATCCGCGCCCATAGCAAGCGCAAGCGTCATGTGATAATCGTGAACAATGCCGCCGTCGGAGCACACTGGAATATAAATGCCAGTCTCTTTGAAATATTGGTCGCGAGCGTTGCAAACGTCGATAACGGCGGTCGCCTGCCCGCGTCCAATGCCTTTGGTCTCGCGGGTAATGCAAATAGAGCCGCCGCCAATTCCGACCTTAACGAAATCCGCGCCCGCCTCTGCAAGAAATCTGAACCCGTCCGCGTCGACGACGTTGCCCGCGCCGACTTTGACATCTTCGCCGAAATTTTTATGAATATAGTCAAGCGTAATCTTTTGCCACTCGCTAAAGCCTTCCGAGCTGTCAATACAGAGGATATCCGCGCCGGCTTTAAGGAGAGCGGGCACGCGTTCTGCATAGTCGCGCGTATTAATGCCCGCGCCCACGACGTAGCGTTTTTTCCTGTCAATAAGTTCAAGCGGATTGATTTTGTTATCGGTGTAGTCTTTGCGGAAAACCATATAGCGGAGGCGTTGTTTCTTATCAACGAGCGGGAGCATATTGAGTTTATTTTCCCAAATCAAATCATTCGCCATAGGCAGGGTTGTCGAATCGGCGTCGGCATAAATCAATTTTTCAAAGGGCGTCATGAAGTCCTTAACAAGTTCGTCGCCAGTCATGCGTGAAATGCGGTAGTCGCGGCTAGTGACAATGCCGAGCAATTTACCGGTGGGCTTGCCGTCTTCGGTGACCGCCATAGTCGAATGCCCCGTTTGCTCAAGAAGTTGGAGCATATCGCGCAAGGTATCGGTCGGCTTGAGGTTTGAATCACTGGAGACGAATCCGGACTTGTAATTTTTAACCTTCGCGACCATAGCGGCTTGTTCTTTGATAGATTGGGAGCCGAAGATAAAAGAAATGCCGCCCTCCTTAGCGAGCGCGATAGCCATAGTGTGGTTGCTGACGGATTGCATAATGGCGGAGGTCATGGGAATATTAATAAGGAAATCGGGAGTTTGCCCGCGCTTGAACTTGACGAGCGGGGTAGACAAATCGACGTTGCTTGGAATGCACTCGGCGGAGGAGTAGCCAGGAACGAGCAGATATTCACCAAAAGTGCGAGACGGTTCTTTATAATAGAAAGCCAAACGAATTCCTCCCATGCAGATAATTTTGGAATTAAATTCGGCGTGGGCGGCTTAAATCCTGCCGAGCGCGTCACTGGTAAATTTCTTTAAGCAGAGTTTCCTTGCGGAGTTCGCGACAGTGGCAGTTAGTTTTATCAGCGTCGGAGTTTCTGAGCGCGTCGAGCAAAATATTTCCAAGTAACTGCGCGTCGTCAAAGAAAATATTTTTCATGAGGTCATGCGACCAAACCTTAAGCCCCTCGCCGTAGTTGACGACGAACGACAAATTTGCATAGCACGCGCCAATTTCCCGCGCCAAATAAACTTCGGGCACGAGACTTTGACCGACAATGTCCGCGTGACCTTTAAGCATAGAAATTTCAGCGGGGCTTTCAAAATGCCGCCCGTCCGTGACTGCGTAAATCCCGCGCTCAAAAATTCTGCCATTGAAAAATTTCTGCGCGGACTTCAAAAGCTTAGTGCGCAGATCTGGACAAAGGGCGTCGCGCATTATCAGCAAAAATTTTCCGTCAAGCTGAACATCTTTTCTATTCGACAAGTCAAGATAATCATCTGGAATCAAGAGGTCGCGCGGGTTGAGCAGGTGGTTAACGGAGCCGACGCCGCCTTCCGAAAAAATTTTTTTAACGCCCGCCTCTCGAAACGTCCAGAAAATTTGTCGTGAAGAATCTGCGCGAGTAACGCCGCTCCGCCAGCCGTGCATTTTGCAAGTAAGGAATTTTTTATCAGCAACCTTGCAAAGTCTGAAGGCGGGGCTTTGACCGTAAGGCGTCTCGAAAAATAAATTCTCCGCCAAAATTTCCGCGCCCGCAAAATTTTTCGGAAAGTCCGAGCTTAGCGTACCCGACCCGCCAATAATGGCGAAGTCGCACGCCGGAATTTTCATGCCGACTCCTTGTCGAGGCTGACTTCTTCGAGCGGCAAAACTTTTGGTTGCTCCTCGCCCTTTATGCAAGCCTCCGTTATGACGATTTTGCGCGGCTCCTCCGACTTCGGGATCTCAAACATCACGTC
>CAMYWI010000271.1 GCA_947302675.1 uncultured Selenomonadales bacterium
GATTTCGCGTCACGCGAAATAGCGCGGGCGGTCGCGCGTCCATGCGCGACCGGGTCTTCGCCACCCGCTACGTTTTTAAATTAGTTCTTTGAACTTTGCCTTGTAAAAGTCCTCGAAGATCTTTAGCATCTCAAGGCGGATTTCGTCGCCGTCGCCCTCGTGAAGGATTTCGATAAAGCCCCAGCGGTCAAGCAACACCGACGCGATATGCCCGATTGTTTCTAGCGTGAACTCGTCAGCGTCTTGCGGCGCGAGCAGGACAATCGCCGTGCGGACAATTTCGCCGTCGTCGGGATATTTGAAACCCTCGCCGAGTTGCAAGATACCAAACGCCGCCACCTTAACCGCCGCGCTCTTGCAGTGCAACAAAATCATGTGCCGCCCGACGATTAGGGTTGAGCCTTTGTCTTCGCGAAGGAGCAATGACTTTGAAATTTCTGCGCGGCTTTGAGCATCATCGCTAGCCAATCGCCCCGCGAGTTCGCAAGCCGCGTTTATGTCGGAAATTTTTTCGCGAACAAAAAAGTAATTCTTCATTAGTTCCAGAATCGCTCGCCCGTAAGAATTCAACTTCGCCAAGCCCTCGATAAACGGCGGACGCGGCTCCAATTCCTCCGCACTGCTTAAGAATTGTTTGTTCTGTCGCGCAAGCTCCGCCTCAATTTTTTTCTTGTCAGCGTCAATCAAAGCCGCGCTCACGACCAACACGGGACAATCTGCGCGGGGAATCGGTACCGTTGAAATTATGAAGTCAAAATCTTTTGTCGCGATGTACTCGGAATTTATGTCGAGGATTGGAACTTCGTCGACGATTTTCAGCGTCGGAAAGGTTGCGCGGAGGCGGCTCGCCAAAAGTCGCGAAGTGCCCATGCCCGTTGGACACGCCACGATTACCCGATGAACCGCATGCAAAAATTTTTCGCTGTCGGAAAGTGCCGCGCCTAAATGCATTGCGATGTAGGCAATTTCCGCGTCGGGAAGTTTTTCGCCAACTTCCGCCTCGACTTCGCCGACGCATTTTTTTGTTAGGCTCATGAGTTCGGGGTAATGCTCTTGAATTTCACCGAGTAGCGGGTTGCGAATGTCCATGTGCATTTTCAAGCGGCTGATTGACGGCGCGAGGTGATTGACAAGTCCCGCGAGCAGACTTTGATTTTTGTCGATGTCGCGCCCAGTGATTTTTGCCGCGTTTTTCATGACCTGCCGCGCCAACTTCACAATGCGGAAGTTATCCATCATTGAAATTGTGCCGAGACTCGCCGAGCTGTAACGGCTCCTCGCGCCGAGTATGTGCATTGTCATGTAAAAAATTTCGCTCTCTGGCACGTCGATTTCCAATGAGAACGAAATTTTCTCCGCCAATTTTTTTGCCGCAATGAATTCACGACGCCCGCGCAGATATCGCGAACACTTTTCCTCGTCGAGCTTAACTGGCTCATGATTTCTGATTCGCCGCACCGCCAGCGACAAGTGCACCACCAACCCCATGAACGCATTGTCCGATAGCTTGTAGCCCAAATCGCTTTCCGTGACGCGAATCATTTGTTCGAGCCGCCGCCACTCGCCCGCGTCTATCAACTCCAGCAAAAACTTCGAGACCTGCGCGACCGGCGCGTCGTTTTCATTCGACAAGTTGTCTTGCATTAAGTTCAGCAAATTTTCTTCGCCGACGTGTTCATAAATATATCGGACAATCGCCCTCCGCAAGTCACGTTCGTCGCCGAGCAAACTCACGCCAAGTCCCGGTTTGCGCAAAAGTTTCAAACCTTGCTCGCGAAACCACGACTCCAATTTGTCAAGGTCGTTTGAAATCGTCGAATCCGTCACGTGAACTGCCGACGACAGCGCGAATAATTTTATCGGCTCGCGGCTTGAAAGGAGCTTGCTGATTATAATTGAGCGTCGCTCGCTGGGCGTGTAGTCGCGCTTTTCACTCGATGCGAGTTGTTTTGCGAGGGCGTAGCGTTTGACTTCGCTACCAACGATTAAAATTCCCGCGCCCGATTTTTTTTCCAATTGCAAGCCGACCGCGCTCAAGACTTCCTCGACTTTGGGCAGTTGCCGCCAGATTGTCTTCGAGCTGACTGACAACTTCGCCGCAATGTCCGCCGTTGTGATAAAATTTTTTTCTTGCAGGAGCAATTTCAAGATGTCGCGCGTTCTTTGCTCCATTAAATCATCTCCTTAACAAATTCGCGGCACGAGTTCGCCCGCTGGCATGTCGACAATTCTAATTGCGCCCAAAGAAGTTTTCAAGCCAACTTTGCCCGCTGAACTCTTGACGACTTCGCCGACCTCCGCCGCGTTGACGCCGTAAATATTTTTCCGCATGACCGATAAAATTTTCTCCGCCGACTGCGCGGGCACGACCGCGATAATTTTTCCCTCGTTAGCGAGTTCAAGCGCGTCAAAGCCGAGAATTATTTAACAAATTCGCGGCACGAGTTCGCCCGCTGGCATGTCGACAATTCTAATCGCGCCTAAAAAAGTTTTCAAGCCGACTTTGCCAGCTGAACTCTTGACGACTTCGCCGACCTCCGCCGCGTTGACGCCGTAAATATTTT
>CAMYWI010000272.1 GCA_947302675.1 uncultured Selenomonadales bacterium
TATGGCAATCGCGGCACTGTCGGTCGATATGAACGCGGCAAAAGTTCAGCAGGAGCTGGGCATTTCGGTTTTGAAAATGGCAATGCAGGCGGACACCTCAACAGTCGAGGAGGCACTGGAGGTCGTTGAAAGCCTCGACCCGAATATCGGAAGTAATCTCGACGTAATGGCGTAATAAAAAGTACTTGATTTTTTTAAGACATTCTGCTAAATTCTGCAGGTGATTTTTGAAAGGAGGAAAATCTTTCTATGACGAGAGCTGAATTGATATTGAACGTTGCCGAGAAGGCGCAAGTTGACCGCAAGGCTGTGGAGAAGGTCGTCGCGGCGACTTTTGAGGCGATTAAAGCCGCGCTCATCGAAGGCGACAAGGTTCAAGTGCTTGGTTTTGGCACGTTCGAGAATCGTCAGCGGGCACCGCGCAAGGGTCGCAATCCCCGCACCGGCGAAGTTATCGATATTAAAGCGTCAAATCTGCCTTCCTTCAAGGCGGGCAAAACCTTGAAAGAGGCAGTCAACCACTAAAGAAATTTTTCGCAGAGTCGAGTTTATACGCTCGGCTCTGTTTTTGATTCTTACTTTTCTTTTATTCGCCCAAAAGAAAAGTAAGCAAAAGAAAGGGGCGTCACCGCTTGAACATCCTGTTCAAACGCGGTGTCGTGGGGCGGCGTCCATGCCGCCCCTTCTGCTCTTCCAGTACAGCTGCCGTCAAGTTCACGCAACTTTTCATAAAGGATTATGGAAATTTTCTTTTGCCTGTTGTAGAATAGCGGCGCAAATTTTTAATATCGGAGCAGATAAAATGCAAACGGATATAACTGATAAGATTAAAAATATTATACGATTCGGCTTGGCGACGATAATTCTTGCGGCGGCGGTAATCGGCTACGGCGAGTACAAATATTTGAATAAGGACGAGACGATTGTTATTGACGACGCGAAAGTTGCGGGGACAATGGTTTCCGTGCGCGTCTTGGCTAATGGCAAAGTCAAGGAGCTTTTGTTCGAGGACGGCGCGGAGGTCAAAGCTGGCGACGTGATTGCGCGTCTCGAAGTCGCCATAACGGAAGAAGAAATTCAACAGCTCGAAGAGACAGTTCAAGTTGCCCGCGACAACTACGCGACGCTTTCGGAAGGACAATGGGTCAAAGTTCCCGTTCAGCGCGAACGAGTGACTTATCCGCCCGCACCGCCGCCGACGGTCAGCTATTCGGGATCGTCGGGGAACTTGGCGAAGTTGGAGGAGCGGGCAAATCGCATGGCGGAGCTTTTCGATATGGGAGCAGTCAGCGCAGTTCAAAGGGACGCCGCCCGCCGCGCCTATGAAAGTGCGCTCGCCGAATCACAGTCGGCAACTTACGAATACTCCGCCGCGCCCGCGCCGATTATCGAGTACTACACGGAATATGTTGACGAGTTCATTGCCACGCCACAGGAAGTTTTGGACGGAGCCGCGCAAGCGATTAAGCAAGCCGAACTTTCTTTGAACGTCGCCAGGCAAGAGGCGCGCGAGACGGACGTTATCGCGCCCGTGAGCGGAGCAATTTATTACGGCGTCGAAGTTGAACAAGAACTTGTTGCGGGCGACAGCGTTTCAAGAATCGGCGACAGTCGCGAGCTTTGGATTGAGGCGGAAGTTACAGAGGAGCTTTTCGATAAAATTCCGCTCGGCAAACTCGTCAGCTATTCGATTGACGGCAAAGAAATTTTCGGCACCGTCATTGAGAAAATCAAGCCGACTCCCGCGCCCGTTGAAGAAGTTCAAGAGCCAGTCGAACTTCCAGAAATTCCCACGTCGGAAAATGCGCCCGCGTCTTTGATTGGCGAACAGCCCGAAGAAATTAGGAATGAGGAATTAGGAATTAGCAATGAAGAAGATTCGGCGACTGCGGAAAAAATTCGCACGATAATTAATTCGGTCAAAGAAAATCCTCAAGTCGTCGAGGCGGAAACGGAAATCCTTAACAGCCCCGCGCAGTCCGAAGAAAAAATCCGCGCGATTATAAATTCGTTCAAGGAAAATCCTCAAGCCAAGCCCAACGACAAATTTATCATAAAAATTTCCTTGCCCGCCGAGCGCGACTTCGAGTGCCGCCCCAATACCAAAGTCACTATCAAAATTAAAATCTGAACTTTGCAGGAAATTTTTCGCCTCGCAACGAATTATGCGGGGCATTTTGTTTTAGGAGGTTTGTTATGCAGTACGCGACTTACTCCGAAAAATTTTCGACGTGGGAGCTGCGGCTCCCGTGAACTTGCTTTAATCAATCGCACTCGAAATATTTTTACGGAGGTTTCAAAATGGACTACGCAACTTATCTTAAAAAATATCCGTCGGAGGACGGACGCTTTGGGAAATTCGGCGGCGCGTATCTTCCGCCGCAACTCGTGCCCGCAATGGAGGAGATCACGCAGGCTTACTTGACGATTTGCCACTCGTCGCAATTTATCAACGAACTGCGCCGCATTCGCCGCGAGTTTCAAGGTCGCCCGACGCCCGTTTATCACTGCGAAAATCTCAGCCGCAAGCTCGGCAACTGCCAAATTTATCTCAAGCGCG
>CAMYWI010000273.1 GCA_947302675.1 uncultured Selenomonadales bacterium
GCAAGCGGTTGGTAGCTCAACAGAATTTTCTTCACGGGAACAAACCGAATCAAAATAAAAAGCATCAGCGCAATATACGCGGCAAGGAAAATGTAAACGGGGATTCGATATTCATAATCCGCCATTGCGACAAAAGTCGGTCCGAGTGCTTTCATTTTGATTGGAAAAAAGACGCGCCCCCAACTCAACTCGCGCAGTGCCATTAAAAAAAGCCCCGCCGCAAAAAATCTTTGGAACCAAATCATCTGCGCGGCGGGCGAACGGAAAATCAAAATCAGTAGCGCGGCAAGGATTAAAATTACAACCTGCGCATTCTCGATTATGCCGTTTTCAAAACTCAACTCAACTGGCAAGACAAAGGCAAGCGGCACACTCAATATCACCGCGCCAAACATCACGCTCAAATAAATCTTGTACATTCGATACTGCAACTTTGAATTCATTTTCCACCTATCAATAATCGAACAATCTATCCAAAAACGCCCGCCAACCTCTGGAGACTGAACCCATGCGCTCGCCGCTTAGCAAACTTTTAGCCAACTCCTCAACACAGCGCGACGCCGGAGCTTTTGGATTGGCAATGATAAACGGCTCCTGCTTGTGCACCGCCTCAAGGACGGCTCTGTCCTCGTAAATGTAGCCAAGACATTCAATCGACATGCCCAGAAATTTTTTCGTCGTCTGATTTATTTTTTCGTCAACGTCTTCGCACTCTTCCTCCTCGTGAATGCGATTGACGACAAGTTTAATATTGCAACGCTCGGTATAAGTCGTGTAAGCCTTTATGACGGCGTAGGCGTCGGCAAGCGCGGTCGGCTCCGGCGTGGTTATCAGCAAAACTTCTTCCGACGCCAAGATAAATTCAATCACGTTGCGATTCAAGCCCGCGCCCGTGTCGATTATGATAATGTTCGCCAAATCTGAACAGCGACCCAGTTTCTTGTGCAACTTCCTTTGCTCGGCGCGATTCAAACTCAACGCCGCCTCAATCGCCGCGACACCCGAAATATATTTCACGCCCGCAACGCCGTCTTCGATAACGTCTTCAAGCTCGACGTCTTCATTCAACAAATCAATTAAACTGCGATTCGTGACTGACCCCATTAAAAGATTAACATTTGCCATGCCGATATCGGAGTCAATGAGCAAAACCTTTTGCCCCGCCAACTGCAAGGCGACGGCGAGATTGACGGCAAGGCTTGTTTTGCCGACGCCACCTTTGCCGCTCGTTATCGCAATGACCCGCGTATTTTCCGCCACGTCAAAATAAAGCTTGCCAATTTCCCGCGCCTTTGCCTCCTCTTCGGCTCGTTCCTCAACCAAATTTCTCAGTCTTGCTGCTTGGTCAGACATGTTTCATACCTCGTTACTCTTCGACCTTTTGAAACAAAAGATTCGTAAGGACTTCGGCGTTGGCGCGTTCGATATCGTCGGGGACGCTTTGACCGGTCGTTATGTAGGAGAGCGAGTATCTGTTGTCATTGAGGAGATTGACAATCATGCCCAAGCTACCGGTCTCGTCGATTTTGGTAAAGATAATCTTGTCAGGGTTGACCTGCGCGAATTTATTCATAATCTGCTTGGCGTCGGTGAACTTAGTCGTCGCGCTGATGACCAAATGCTTTTCGATACGAGGATTAACGCGCATGAATTCATCAAGCTCGCGCATTTGATATTCGTTGTGCTGACTGCGCCCCGCCGTGTCGATTAGAATCAATTCTTTATGGCGGTGGCGTTCGATAGCGGCGGTAAGTTCGGCGGGATTGTAGACGATTTCAAGCGGCAACTCCAAAATATCCGAGTAAGTTTTGAGCTGTTCAACGGCAGAAATTCTGTAGGTGTCGGCGGTTATGAGCGCGACGTTAGTCCTTTGCTCCAAGACGAACTTTGCGGCGATTTTGGCAAGCGTGGTAGTTTTGCCAACGCCGGTCGTGCCGAGCAGAGCGACAATCCTGACGCCGTGACGATTGAGCTTGACGCCTTCGGAAAAGCGCACGTGTTCATTAAGATAATTTATCAACGTAGCTTTAGCGGCGGGCGCGTGCATTTCGACTAAGGTATCGCCGGGATTAGCCGACGCCGCCATTGCCTTTAAAATGTCCTCGTCGACCTCTTGACGTTTCAAAGCCTCGTGCAAAGAGATTGTGCCAGACTTTGAATCGCGCCCCAAAATTTCGGCGAGCAGTGCTTTCATCTGCGCGATTTCTTCTTCGAGCCGCTTGAGTTTTTCCTCGCTCTGATTTATGACGGGTTGAACCTGCGCTTGAGCTTGGGCTTGCGCTTGAGCTTGTGCCTGTGCTTGCGCGATTGCGGCTTGTTGAGCTTGAGCCGCCTCCTGTTGAAGTCGGATTTGCTCCGCCGCCTGCGCCTGTGCCTGCGCGATTGCCGCTTGTTGCATCATTTGCATTTGATTGAACTGCGCCATTATCATTGCTTGAGTCTGCGCCATTTGTTCTTGCGTGAAAGTTGTCGCTTGTTGCGGCGTCGGTTCGGTGGGTTGAGGTTTTTCTTCGGGCGCGGGAGTTTCTTCGACGGGCTGAGGAATTTCTTCAGGCGCGGG
>CAMYWI010000274.1 GCA_947302675.1 uncultured Selenomonadales bacterium
AAGTCAAAGAGGACACTACTTACAACGGCATTGCTCAGCGGCTCGGCGACGTTTTCACTAACGCGACAAAGAATATAAAGAGCCGCGCAGGTTCCTCCACCGACATTACCGAAGACAGCGACTTGAACAATCTTTTGCGCGAACTTCAAACTAAGATGAGTAACTTCAAAAAGTTAATGACTTCGTTCGAGGACAGGCTCTACAAAAAATATGACGCAATGGAAGTGGCTCTGGCGTCGCTTGGTACGCAACTCAACTACGTGACGGGCGCATTTTCTTAAAGATTTAGGAGGTTGATTTGAAATATGGTGATGAATGCGGCAGAGCAATACAGGCGACAGCAGATTTTGAACGCCCCGTCGGAACAGTTGACGCTTATGCTGTATAACGGCTGCCTGAAGTTTATCGACGACGGCAAGGTAGCACTCGAAGAGAAAAATTTTGAAGAGGCAAATGTCCAGTTGCAGAAGGCGCAACGGATAATTTCGGAGTTCCGTTTGACGCTCAACATGGATTACGACATCTCGCATCAGCTGTTCATGTTGTACAATTACATTTATGACAGACTGGTTGAGGGGAATATCAAGGGCGACATGGCGCAGATTGAAGAGGCGCGCGGAATTGTCTCCGAGTTGCGTGATGCTTGGCTTGAGGCTATGAAACGCGCTCGTTTCGAGAAGGGCGACGGCAAGGGCGGCAACGGTTATGCCTGACGGTGAAGTCGCGGCGGGAGTTCTGGACGAGGCGCGAATCCTTTGGCAGAAATATTTTCTACTGACGGAGGAGCTTTTAAAGTACAGCGACCAACGCGACAGCGACTTGTTTGTTGAGCTTGTCAAGCAACGCGGGCAACTTATCGAGAAACTTGAAGCGTTGCCGAAAAATAATTATCGTGAGTCGGAGGAAGGTCAAGCTTTAATCAAGAAGATAATTCCAATGGACAATCAGATAATTTATCGGGCGCGGACGTGGCTGAATAAGTCGCGGCGGCAAAACAGCACGGTGCGTTCCTATGACTTGGTAGGCTCAATAGAACTTAACGGGACGATTTTTAACAGGAAATATTAAAAAAGACCGGTGAGAAATCATCGGTCTTTTTCGTTGCCGCCTGAAATAATCTCGGCGAGCTTTGGAATGACGGTGGCGAAGTCGCAAGTTTCACGAATCAGCTCCGCCGCGCGGTTACCGAAAATTCTTCTGCGCGGCTCGTCGTTGAAGAGCAAAGAAACTTTCTCCGCGAAAGCCGCCGCGTCTTCCGAATAAACGCGGTAGCCGTTCACGTCATTTTGAATCACGTCCTCGCAACCTCCAATGTCGCTCGTGACGGCGGGCAGTCCGCTCGCCATTGCCTCAAGTAGCGAAGTCGGCAAGCCCTCATGCCGCGAAGGAAAGATATAAACGTCCGCCAGCTGATAAAATTCCTGCGGCGCGTCCACTTCCCCGATAACTTTTATAGAGTCGTCAAGCGTGGTGGAGAGTTGCCGTAGCTCGTCAAGCAACTCGTTTATCCCGCCGCCGACGACGAACAACAGCGCGTCGGGGAATTTTTTATGCAAGATTTTCCAAACGTCCTGCAACGTGTCGACGCCCTTATCCTTGACGACGCGGGCGCAAAACAGCAAAACTTTTTGATTCGGGTCGATGCCGTGAGCAATCTTGAGTTCGCGACGCCGTGCAGAATTGGATTCGGGATATTTAGCGGTGTCGATGCCGTGCGGAAGGATTGAAATTTTTTCGGGCGCAATGCCGCCGCGCTCGATAAAGCCGTCGCGAATCTCTTTGGTAGTGGCAACGTAATGCGTGCACTTCGCCAAAATCTTATTGCGCCAACTGTTCGCGCTGAAAATCTCCGCCTTGCCAGTCAAAGCCAACGTCACGGGCTTATTGAAAAAGTTCGCAAACAGAATCGCCCAGACGGCAAATTTCGGCGTGCCGATAATGTAAAAGGCGTCAATGTCTCTGTGCGTCGTCAACAGCCGCAAAAAAATTTCTAGCCAACGTAGCGGCGGGTGCAGTCTCACAAGGTCAATACCGTTTAAATCTTCCCTTGCCGCCGTGAAGAAAAATCTTTTCTTGGTCATGAGCGTGACGCGGTGTCCGAGCTTTATGAGTTGCAGGGCGTGATTCTCGCCGTGAATCTCTGCGCCGCTCTTAGTCGGGCGTCCGTCCGGCAGAAATTTTTTCCCGACCGCAAAATCTTTTATCAGCAAGCAAATATTCATAACTAGTCCCCAGTCCCTAGTCCCTAGTCCCTTTGTAATGACTGAAATTGCCAATCGCAGAAAACTTTTTCAGCTCGCGCAGAAACTTCTTGGTGCCGAGAAAATTTTCGTCGCGCGGCATAACTTTAAAGAATTCGTCGGGGTCGTAGTTGAGGTTGCGGACTTGAATCATCTGAGCGGGCAACTCCTCCAGAAAAACTTTCCACGCGGCAAGTTCATCTGCGCGGTCGTTGAAACCAGGCATGTATAGCAAGTTCAACGAGACGTGAACATTTTTATCTAGCGCATATCGAATCGAATCCTTTACGGCGGCGAGCGTGTAGCCCGCGCGATA
>CAMYWI010000275.1 GCA_947302675.1 uncultured Selenomonadales bacterium
GTTTTTCGACGGCTTGAGAAGTTTTGCCCTTCGCCCGCGCCTCGAAGTACTTTCCGACCGTTATCAACGTCACAATCATTCCCGCCGACTCGAAATATAAATTGCGGCTGTACTCGTCGACAAGTGCCAAATCGCCCGCGCCGAGTCCTTGACCGATTCTAAACAACGCGAACGCTCCAAAAGTTGCCGCCGCCATTGACCCAAGACCGACCAAACTGTCCATATTCGGTGCGCCCGCCGCGAGCGTTTTAAATCCGTTGACGTAATATTTTCGGTTGAGATACATAATCGGTAGAATCAGCAAGAATTGCGCGAAGGCGAATGTCACGGCATTTTCGCGCCCGTCGAACAGCTCCGCGACGATTGGCGGCACGGGCAACGGCAACATGTTATGCATTGCGATATAAACCGTCGGCACGAGAAAAATTATCGACCACGTGAGCCGCGTCCGCATTGCCGAAATTTCTTTATTAATCGTGCGTTCATTCCTAATTCCTAATTCCACATTCCTAATTGTTTTCGGCGACGCTCCGTAGCCCGCTTTAACAACCGCGTCAATGATTTGCGCGACAGAAATTTTTGCCTCGTCGAAGTTGACCTGCATTGAGTTTGTGAGAAGATTGACGCTGACATTATCTGCGCCGACGACTTTTCCGACAGCTTTCTCGACCCGCGCAGAACATGCCGAACAACTCATGCCCGTCACGTCAAAATTTTCTTTAGTCATGAAATCCCCCTTCCAAAAAATAGAAATAGTAGCGGGTTGCCGCAACCCGGTCGCGCAGGACGCGCGACCGCCTGCGCTATTTTGCCGGATGCAAAATAAGCAGGGCACACGCCCTTTTCTTTGCTTACTTTCTTTTGGGCGTAGCAAAAGAAAGTAAGATCAAACTCCCTTTACGAACATGAAGTCCAACTCTTTAATCCGCAACCGATTTTTCCACAGCCAAATCGTCAACATACGTTCGGAAAAATATCCCAATATTCGCCGACGATTGTCCGTAAATTCGTCAAGTCCGACCATTCGCACAATTTCTTCCGTCGCGTCAATGTAAAACGAGAACAGCCACTTGCAATAATCATCAAAAATACTTCGACGCGCCACGAACATATTGCACTTGTAAATCGCGACCAACTTCATAACTTCATCGAACGATTCTAAATAATCGGGCTGAACCTTGAGCAAATGTTTCTTTATGACGCTCTCGGCAAAAGCTGTCATGTCCGCCCCGCAATCGTTCCTGACAAGCTCGCGTTGCGGCATCATCTCAAAACCAATCGACGAGACAATTATATCGTACCGCTCCAAAAGTTTCAGCGCGTCATCTTTGGTCAAAATTTTTTCGTAGGCAAAAGTCAAATCCTCTTCCGTCGTGAAAAAGCGGCGATAATGTGCAAGCCCCGTCACCGTGTGCGCCGTGTTCTTCCACATCCAATACAGCGCGGTTATCTCGTTAATGTAAAGATTCAAGTAGCTGATACTGTCGCCCGTGTCGTCGCCAAGATAGCCCAAGTCCGCATTGAGCGCACGCCCTGCATGAATAATCTTGTAACCTTCGGGCAACTTGCCGTCATGCGGCGTCGGCTTGTGCGTCACAACGTAAATGCAAAAATCCTCCGGCTTGCTGTGACGCTTGGCGAAAAACCACTTGACCGTTTCCGCAGAAACGCCGTGCACTTCCTCAAAATTTTTCAAGTTCGCAAGAATATACTTGTCAAGCTCGCAGTCGACGCGCGAAAAAGTCGCAACCGTATCAGTAAAATTCTCAAGGAAGGTGAACATGCTGATAAAGTCAAGCGGCTTGCGCTCAATCAAAAGCGCGGCGTCGTAGCGTTTGTAACCAACCTCCGCAAAATTTTTGTAGACGTGGCTGTAAATATTCTCCGCAATCGGCGGCAAGGGTTTTGTCGAAATGCAATCAATCTCCATGTCCTCGTTGAAAATTTTGGTAAAAATATGCCCGCGAGCAAAGTAGCCGTCCACGTCAAGCAACGTCTTTATCGGCAAGTCCTTCATGTAATCGAGCAACTTAATCTCCGCGTTGAAGTCGTAGAAAAAATCGAGCGGCAAAGTTTTAAAGTGCTCAATCGTGGCGGTCTTGGGCGACAAAAATCCTTGCTTCAAAGAATAATTCCTGTAGACGACAAAATCTTGAAAGCTCATGAACACCAAGTAATCGACTTCGCCGCTGTGCAGGAACTCCGCCAACGCCTCCCAGTCTTGAAGTTTGTCGTTGAAAAAAATTTTGCCGTCGTCTTTGAAGTCAAACTTCTGCTTGCCGACCTTGCCCGCAAGTTTCATGTGCCCGATTATCTTAAACGGTCTCTGCCCCGCCTCCGCAAAAAATTCCTGCTCCTCGCCGCAAAGCAAAAGTCGCGGCGTGAAACTCAAATCGTCCATAAAAAAATCCTCCTTGCGTTTTGTTATCATTATGCCACGCTTGATAAAGTTGCGCAAATGAATTATCATTGGCGCGTTGACAAAGGAGGAATTTTTTCAATGCTTTATCGCAAGGTTGATACCAATTTGAATTTCGCGAGCCGCGAGAAGG
>CAMYWI010000276.1 GCA_947302675.1 uncultured Selenomonadales bacterium
TTGACGAGGCGAAGAAACTCGGCGCGATGGCTCTGTTCGGCGAAAAGTACGGCGACATTGTTCGCATGGTGAGCGTCGAGGATTTCAGTTGCGAACTTTGCGGCGGCTCGCACGTTAAGAACGTCGGGCAAATCGGTCGCTTTAAGATTGTCAGCGAAGGCGGCATTGCGGCGGGCGTTCGTCGTATCGAGGCGGTCACGGGACGCGCGGCGATTAAGGACGCCAATAAACAGAACGAACTCTTGAATCAAGTTTCCAATCTCTTGAAAGTTCGCGCAGAAGATTTGCCCGCGCAGGTCGAGAAACTTTTGACGGAAGATAAAGCAATGCGCAAGCAACTCGACGAAGTTCAAAAGCTCAAGGAACGTGCGGAGGCGCAGAAACTTTTGGTCGGCGTTGAAGAAGTCGGCGCGTTGAAATATTTAAAAGGCGTCGTGCAAGCCAAGACGCCCGACGAACTGCGCGGAATGGCAGATTTTCTTATCGACAAGCTCGACGGCGGAGTTATCGTGCTTGCGGCAGTCAACGACGGCAAAGTTTCTCTTGTCGTTAAGGCTGATAAAAAAGCGTTGGCGGCTGGCGTGCACGCGGGCAAAATCGTTAAGGAAATTTCAAAGCTCGTGGGCGGCGGCGGCGGCGGGCGTCCCGACATGGCTCAAGCCGGCGGCAAAAATCCCGAAGGCATTCCGAAAATGTTCGAGGCGGCTAAAAATATTCTCGCCTCGTTTTAAAAAGTAGTAAGAGGAGTTTTAAAAATGATTGTAGTAATGAAACCCGGCTCGACGGCAGAAAATTTGTCGGCAGTCGTGAAAAAAATCGAAGACGCAGGCTTGCGGACGCACCTTTCCAAAGGCGAGGAAGTCACAATCGTCGGCGTTATCGGCGACAAGAAGATTATCGCGAACTTGGAACTGCAAATGCTGGCGGGCGTCGATAAAACCGTTCGCATTACTGAGAAATATAAACTCGTCAGCCGCGACTTTCACCCCGAAGATACAATCGTCGACGCGGGCGGCGTGAAAATCGGCGGCAAAGAAGTCGTCGTTATGGCGGGTCCTTGCGCAGTCGAAAGTTTAGAGCAACTTCGCGAGGCGGCTCAAGCAGTCAAAGCTTGCGGTGCGAAATTCCTGCGCGGCGGCGCGTTTAAGCCCAGAACTTCGCCCTATGACTTTCAAGGACTCGGCGAGGACGGCTTGAAACTTTTGCGGCAAGTCGCTGACGAATTTGATCTGCGCGTCGTCACGGAAATTGTTGACAAGGACGACATTGAAACTTTTTGCCAGTACGCGGACATTTTGCAGGTCGGCGCACGCAATATGCAAAACTTTCAAATGCTTAAGGCGTTGGGCAAATGTTCAAAGCCGATTCTGCTAAAGCGCGGACTTTCTGCGACGATAAGCGAGTGGCTAAACGCGGCGGAATACATCATGAGCGGCGGCAACGAGCAAGTCATATTCTGCGAGCGCGGAATCAGAACCTACGAGACTTTTACAAGAAATACTTTGGACTTGTCGGCGGTGGCGGCGGTCAAAGAGTTGTCGCATTTGCCAATCGTCGTCGACCCAAGTCACGGCACGGGGCGTTGGAAAATGGTCGCGCCAATGGCACGGGCGGCAATCGCGGCGGGCGCGGACGGCTTGATAATCGAAGTGCATCCTCACCCCGAAAAGGCACTTTCCGACGGCGACCAATCGCTCACGCCTCAAGCCTTCAAGGAGTTAATGGGCAACCTCGACGGCATTGCAAAAGTCATGGGGAAGACGATATGAAACTTGCGATAATCGGCGTCGGCTTAATCGGCGGCTCGCTCGGCTTGTGCTTAAAAGATAAACTCGGCGACAAAATTTTTATCACGGGGCTTTGTCGAACGGAAAAGTCAATGCGGCGAGCAATGGAACTCGGCGCGGTCGACCTTGCGACTTCAGACGTTGAACAAGTCGTCGGCGACGCCGATATCATTTTCCTCAGCCCGCCTGTTCTGCAAATCGTTCCTATGGTGGAAAAAATTTTGCCCTTCCTAAAGAGCGGCGCAATCCTCACCGATGCGGGTTCGACTAAGCAATACATTTGGCAAGAGCTGAAAAAAATTCTTCCGCCCGATATTTTTTACGTCGCAGGGCATCCAATGACCGGTCGTGAAAAGTCGGGCGTCGAGGCGGCTGATAAAAACCTCTTCAAGGGCAAAGCTTACGTTATCGCGGAGAATACCGGTGCGCCCGCCGAAGTCAAAGAAAAGTTGATGAGCGTCCTGCGCTTGACGGAGGCGAATTTTCTTGAGATTGACATTGCCAAGCATGACCGTTGCGCCTCGATTATTAGTCACGTCCCACATTTGGCGGCGGCGGCTCTCGTCACCTTGCTGAACGACGCGGGCGACGACCTCGACTCGTGTTTGAAACTCGTCGGCGGCGGTTTCAAGGACACCACGCGCATTGCCAGTTCCAACGCCGACATGTGGGCGGATATTTGCATGACGAACGGCGACGCAATTTCAATACACCTGCGCGACTTGCAAGAGATTCTCGGCAAAGTCATAAACGCCATTGACAAT
>CAMYWI010000277.1 GCA_947302675.1 uncultured Selenomonadales bacterium
TTTCTAAAAATATCCCGGACGAATATCTGAAACAAGCTGTCTTCGGGCTCCTGTTTAAGGAGCTTGAAAAATTCAATATCTTATTGAAGCTCTATCTAAAGATCACCATGAAAACATTAGACAAAAGAAATCGACATTTTCTTATCAATTCATATGTAACCAACGTAAGTCAAGGAATACGACGTGGCACCAAAATAGATCATGTCCTGAGCTTTAACTATACAGACACCGCTGAAATGTATGTTCCCAGAGAGAAAATACGTTTCATTAACGGCAGTCTCGATAGCTCAAAAATAATATTGGGCATTGAAAATCCCGACCTGAGCAAGACAAGCGAATTTTGCAAAAACAATATGCACTTATTTTTCAAAAATACACAACGTGTGCTTTATAATTCTTCACGTGAATACGAAAAATGGGTTACCGCCTTAAAATATGCGCAGAATAAAGAAATATCTTCGGGCATCGATCTACATATTATAGGTCACTCGCTGGCAATTAGTGACAGGTATATATTGGTTGGCTTGATGTTGGGAGCGAGTAAAGTTACCGTATATCACTACAGCGAAAACGACAGGCAATGCAAAATATCCAACTTGTATCAGCTACTGGGCGACGAATTGTTTTCAAAGCACGTAGAAAATAAGTACGCTCGTCCAAGTATTTCTTTACTCAGCTTAGATGAATTGGAGAAATAAGAGCAGACTAAAAAATAGCTAAGGACATTACAAGGAATTATCCTAATCACGTCGAACATTAGAAAAAACTTGAATTTCACGGAGGACAAAATTATAGCTCGAATCATATAAACGCGAAAAGCCCTGCAGTGTTTCCTAGGCACTACAGAGCCACTGGTGAATGATTCCCGTCATCTGCCAGAGAGTCGAACTTAGGTGAATACCACTTCACTCAAGTTTTAAGACTTAATCGCTTTGATTAGCCGCCGATGAAGTCCTAACGTACTTAATCGAGCAAATTATAAATCAAAGCGCAACGAGTTGCAAGACTTTCTGTATTTTCACGACGGCATTCATCAGAATGTCGTCTTTTTCTTTGTCCTCAAGAAACTTTTGACGAGGTGATTGCCATGAATCTTTCTTCGTTGAACCTGCCTAACTCAATCGAAATGGAAAAAAATTTGCTCTCCGCTTTGTTCTTGAAAGACGGCGAAGTTATTCCAAAGGTCGCCGCCATTCTTGAGCCCGACGACTTCTACCGCGCCGAACATCAAATTATTTTCCGTACTATCACTCGCGTTTACTTCAGCGGCACGCCTCTCGACATCCTCGCCGTCGAAGACGAGCTCCAAAAGACTGGTGAACTTGAACGCGTCAATCGCCGCTACCTGTTCTCGTTACTCGATTTGGCGTTCTCCACAGCTCACGCCGAATACCATGCCAAGACCATTAAGCAAAAAGCCGACCTGCGTAAAATCATTAACACCGCTCAGATTCTTGCTGACGACGCCCAAAAGGACATTCGTTCGCCCGCCGACATTATCGCCAACACTCAACGAATTCTCGACGAGATAAGCCGTTCCGCAGTGCCGTCCAAGAAAACCGCCTTCGCAGACTTTTTCGCCAATCACTTTAACTCCGAAGTAGGGGCAATGAAAGCCTATGCCGATCGCCGCTCCGGCTTCTTCAACCTCGACCACGAGCAATTCTTCAGTCCGGGGCTTTACGTAATCGGAGCGACGCCCGCTGCCGGCAAAACTACCTTTTGCTGGCAACTGCTCGAACAAATGGCGCGACGCGGCGAAACTTGTATCTACTGTTCCTACGAGATGAGCCGCCTCGAACTTTTCGCCAAATCCGTCGCCCGCGAAACATTCAGACGGGCACCCTATACCGATTTGACTGCCGCCGGCATTCGGCGCGGTTCGTGGTCAGCTGAAATGAATCACGTCGTCGAAGACTTTGCCGCCGAGTCCCTTGACTTGAGCGTTTTGGAATTGCAGGACGAGACTGTCGACGAGCTGCTTACCTTGCTCAAGCCTCTCTGCGCCAACAAGCAACGGGCACCTATCGTTTGCCTCGACTACCTGCAAATCGTCCCGACCGCCCGCGAATCCACTAAGCTCGGTATCGACGATACCGTCCGCAAGCTTAAGAAATTTCAGCGTGATACCAGCACCACCTTCTTCGTCATCAGTAGTTTCAACCGCACAAACTACGCACAGTCCGTTTCCTTCGAGAGCTTCAAGGAGTCGGGCAACATTGAATACACTGCCGATGTCGTCTGGGCGTTGCAACTCTACATCATGAGCACGCTCAAAGGCTACAACGACATTTCCGAGACGCGCAAACGTATCGAACAAGCCAAAAAGCAACAACCGCGCCAAATCAACCTCAAATGCCTCAAGAATCGGCAGGGAACCAATTACGATTGCTTTTTCAACTACCACTCCGCTCACGACTACTTCGAGCCCTGCGACCGCTTTGATGAAGCGACCCCCGCGCCGCAACAACAAAAATGCTTGTAAGCAATTTTTTCGCATTGTATAATTCTTTTACC